>CAZATZ010000150.1:0-4838 GCA_964488175.1 uncultured Spirochaetales bacterium | reverse complement strand
AATAGTACCGTTTAAATCCCTCTAAGGCGGCGTAGTCGGCGAACCCCAGCTGTCGATAACGAAGAGCGGTCTCTTTATTTCTCGCCTCCGCACGAACCCAGAACTCTCTCGCATCATTTCCTTGAAACATAACCCCGTCTTTCTGCGATTGATGGCAAAATATCGCCTTTCTCTTACGTAGAACTTGATCGGGACTCATCGGTACCGCCATCTCAATCTCATGAATCCCCCACTCGTGCCACGCTCCTCGGTAGAGCCAAACCCAACAATCCCGCATAAAATCTCTCTCTTTTAATCTATCTAGTGCCATAAAGATAGCATCGAGACAGACTCGGTGAGTTCCGTGAGGATCGGCGAGATCTCCCGCTGCGTAGATCTGGTGAGGTTTGACCTTCTCGATGAGGTCCGCCACCAGAGTAATATCTTTTTCACCTAGAGGCGATTTTTTGATCCGCCCCGTCTCGTAGAAAGGAAGATCGAGAAAGTGAACTTGCTCGTCGGGAAGATCCAAAAACCGAGTCGCGCCTAACGACTCACTGCGACGGATCAGACCTTTCACACGGAGGGTTTCGGGGGAGTCTTGTCCGTAGGAACCGTGGTTGAGATCGTGAAGATAACTCTCCCACTTACCCGAAGAGTCTAACTGAGAACCCACCTCCACAAACCGAAGAGCTACGTCGTGAGAGACGGCGATATTTCCCGACGTTTGGTAGGCGACGTGAACCTCATGCCCCTGTTGTACGAGCCGGTCGAAGGTTCCCCCCATCGAGATAACATCATCATCGGGGTGAGGACTAAAGAGGATGACACGCTTGGGCGAAGGTAACGCCCGCTCGGGTCTCTCTTGATCATCAACACCCGGTTTTCCCCCTGGCCAACCAGTAATCGTCTTATGCAACCGATTAAAGAGACGAATATTGAGGTCGTAAGCACTCGTTCTCTCCGATTCGAGGAGGGATGAGAGTCCATTTTCATTGTAATCTTTATCGGTTAGTTTCAAGATAGAGGTCTTCGTCTTTTCGCAGAGCCAGACGACGGCGCGACAGATAGACTCCTCACTCCACTCCTCGACTCCCACCAGCCACGGGGTTCGAAATTGAGTTAACTCCGAGGCGGCCTCTCTGTCGAGAACAAGGGTCGTATTGTTATGCTTTTGTAGAAAACTAGCCGAGATAGCGGGCTGGCTCTCCTCTTCGACCATCTTTTGAATAATAGCCCCTCTCTCACTTCCGTGATCGAGTAAAATAACCCGTTTTGCCTGTAAAATCGTCTCTAATCCGAGAGTAATTCCTCGACGAACGAGGGTATCGGCGGCTAAAAAATCGGCTCTTCCTCTGGTTTCATGACTCAGGTTGACTCCCCGTGTCACAGAGTTTGTGCTTGAGCCGGCTTGGTTAAACCCGATCTCGCCCCAGTCTCCGGGGACGGCGAGAAGAGCGTCTATCCCCTCCCCTCTGCCGATCTCTTTTATCTGAGACTCGTACCACGTCGTATACTGAACCAGATCTTTTGCGGGACACTCCCCGTCAAAGAGGAGAAGTCTCTCTTCTGGTATCTCTAAATAGGCGAAAAGATGCTCGTGTAAAAAATTATAGCAACTCTCTTTACTCCTCTTCTCGAGGGGGAAATACTCTTTAACTCCCAGAAAGTAGAGATGCGTCTGCGTAAGTCCATTTTGAAAGAGGTGAACCAACTCTCGGTAGACGAGTTCGAGACTCGGGGAGGCTTCCAAGGCGAGCATGAATTTTTCGCCACGCTCCGCACTCGCTTCGATATGACCAGCCAACTCTTTGGCAACCTCTCTCGCTGCCCCTTTGGTGTCATCAAAAACAACCGTATGGATTCTCTCAAAACGGGTTCTCTCTCTCCTTCCTGGAGGTTCATATTTAATACTCATAGTCTCCCCTTCTCTATAGGAGCAACTCTAAAAATTTTAACTCACTACTCTCTGGAATCGATCTTTTAGAGCTACCCTTAAGAATACTGTCTTTTAAAAAATTGCCTCGTCATCTAATCACATTTTTTGATTGTCAACTCATCGTTACGAAGAGGTACCCTAAGAAAATATTTTCAACCTCTTCAATTTTATCGTGCTATTTTATTGTCCTATTCTATCGTGTTATTTGATCATATTATTTTACTGTCGCAACGACGGTTTTTTCCAACGATGTGAAATCGTGAACAAGATCTTTGACGCTCTCCATATTGGTGATAATCACAGGGGTGATCGGAGATTTTTCCGCCGCCTCTATCTTAGAAAAATCCGCCGTGATAAGTAGATCTCCCCGTTTGACAACATCGCCCTCCTTGACCTGAGACTCAAAGGGAGACTCCTCCATGCTGACCGTCTCCAGCCCGACGTGAATCAATAACTCAACTCCCTCTTTCGTCTTTAAACCGATAGCGTGAAGAGTCTTAAAAACCAGAGAGATCGTTCCGTCTACAGGAGAACAGACCCGAGAGTTTGAGGGGATAACCGCAAATCCGTCACCGAGCATTTTCTCAGAAAAGACCTCGTCGGGAACCTCCTCTAAAGGGATGATCTTACCCTCTAAAGGGGAAGATATGGTCACTTTCTTTTTACCAAACATAATAATACCTCATAATACCCTAGTAAGATGCTAACGTCTAATTTTTAATCTCCTCTCCGCCTCTCCTAAAAACCTAGAGAGAGGCGAAGGGGAGAGAAAATTCCTACTGCAATTTTTTCATCTCATCCGCTACGAACTCTACCGTAGGGCCGATGATAACTTGAACCGCCTGTGCGGATGGTTTTAGCACCCCAGAAGCGACCTGTTTAATTCCTGCGACGTCGATCTTGTCACTGCTCTTGACCTCTAAACGAAGACGTGTTGCGCAGTTATCGACGTTGACGACGTTCTCTTTTCCACCTAAAAGATCAAAAAGAATCGCTGCTTTTTCGGCGTGACTGCCACCCGAACTCACCTCTTCGTCGTCATCATCAACGTTAACATCCTCTCGTCCAGGAGTTTTCATATTAAACTTCGTGATAAGAAAGACAAAGAGAAAGTAGTAAATGGCGAAGAAGACAACTCCCTGCACAAGTAGCATATACGGTTGATTGGCGAGGGGGAGTCTCGATGAGAGAACAAAGTCGACAAGCCCAGCGGAAAACCCAAATCCAGCCGTCCAATGAAACGTGGCTGCTATCAGAAGAGAGAGAGCGGTTAAAAGCGCGTGAACAAGGTAGAGAACAGGTGCCACAAACATGAAGGCGAACTCAATCGGCTCGGTCACTCCTGTAAAGAAGGTCGCAAATCCAGCCGCCAGCATAATCGAGGAGACCTTCACTTTATTCTCAGGTTTCGCCGTCTTAACAAAGGCGAGAGCGGCTCCCACGAGACCAAACATCATGATGGGAAAGAACCCAGCTTGATACATTCCAGTAACCCCTTTAACTCCGGTACTTGACCAGAAATTTCCGATATCGTTGATACCAGCCACATCAAACCAGAAGACGGAGTTTAGAGCGTGGTGAAGTCCCACGGGAATCAAAAGACGGTTGAAAAATCCGTAGATAGAGGCTCCTAAAGGGCCCAAACTAACGATACTCTCTCCAAAGCTAACAAGACCACCAAAGAGAACTGGCCAGATAAACATCAGCAGAAAAGAGACGAAAACCATCGTAGCCGCCGTCATAATAGGGATGAGTCGTCTTCCCGAAAAGAAGGCGAAGGCTCGGGGGAGTTCGACGTGCTTAAATCGGTTATAGAGTGAAGAGGCGACGAGACCAGAGAGTATTCCGATAAACTGATTATTAATCTTTCCAAAGGCGGCGGGAACCTCTTCGAGGGGGATTCCACGAATCTGAGCGACCGAACCCGACGAGAGAAGGGTTATCACGACCTCAAAGGCGACCAATCCCGCTAAGGCGGCGGCTCCATTCTTATCTTTTGACATTCCAAAGGCGACACCGACGGCGAAAAGAATTCCCATATTATTGATAAGTGAACCTCCCGCCTTGATAAGAATAGCGGCGAGAGCACTATTTGCCCCCCATCCCGTAGGGTCGATCCAGTAACCGACTCCCATCAAAATAGCAGCGGCGGGTAAGACCGCAACAGGCACCATCAGAGCCCGCCCTATCTTTTGCAAATATCCTAACACAGATCCAAACATGATAAATCCTCCTTCCTCAGTGGGGGAAGAACCCCCATTTTAACGATATATCGGGTACCTCTAAAAAACTCTTTTTCATTTCTAACTCGATCTTTTCTGTCAATTCCAAGTCATTGTTATTTCACTGAAATACTCATTTAGCTCAGCAAACTCCGTTTTCAGTTCCTTGACTTGCCAAAAAATATCTTCGTTATTTTCTGAAATCGACTTTTTAGAGGTACCCTGCCCACTCTTCCTCAGAAAAACAAGAGAGTGCGACCCTTCAAAACAATTCTATTCGTTTACTTAATTTCCTCTCTTATACCCAACCGCATTAGCTAACTCTTCATCGATAAAAACCGTAACGTTTGGGTGTAGTTTAAGGAGAGTCACAGGACAGGTCATCTTCACCTCGTCATCCATCAAAAGTTCTCGTATCGGGGGTGCCTTACTCTCTCCTGTCGCGATCAGCAGGAGTTCTTTCGCCTTTAAAATATCCCCAACGCCCATCGTAAAGGCCTCTCGAGGAACCTCGGCGGGGTTATCAAAGTAGCGAGCATTCGCTTGAATCGTACTCTCATCTAACTTTTCGATATGCACGTCAGCGTGAAGAGAGTCGTTTGACTCATTAAATCCGACATGTCCACTCACCCCCACACCCAAGAGTTGGAGATCGAGAGTTCCCCCTTCGGAGAGTCGCTTCTGAAAAGAGAGAATCT
>CAZATZ010000149.1:0-4839 GCA_964488175.1 uncultured Spirochaetales bacterium | reverse complement strand
CCAAAAAAAGAGGGAGTTTTAATGGGATTTCGATTTTTCGGAGATTCTAGGGTACCTCTAAAAGACCCTTTTTCAGTTCTAACTCGATCTTTTCTGAAATTGATTTTTTAGAGGTCCCCTGTATTCTTCTGGTGCTTTACCTGATAAACTTGCCAGAGGAGAAGAGTTGTAAGAAGGATAAATCCAATGAGATCACTTCGTGAAGAGGGGATAATAAGAAGCACCCCCGTAGCAAAGAAGAGGAGACGTTCTAACCAACTCTCCTTCCGTAAGAAGTAGCCGAAGACGGCGGAACCCACACCGATGATCCCGATGACCGAGGTGATCAGGATCCAGATGGTTCTTAACCAAGTCGAGTCTATCATCAGAAGCGATGGACTATAGACAAAGATGTAGGGGACTAGATAGGCGGCAATCGCTAGTTTCGAGGCGTTGAATGCCGTTTTCATCGGGTTTGATTTTGCAATCCCCGCTCCAGCGAAGGCGGCTAAGGCGACGGGGGGAGTGACATCGGCGATAATTCCGAAGTAGAAGACGAAGAAATGCGCGACTAAAACAGGGACTCCTAACTGAAGAAGGGCGGGGGCGGCGATGGTCGAGGTAATCACGTAGTTCGCCGTTGTAGGAACTCCCATCCCTAAGATAATCGAAGTTAGCATGGTAAAAAAGAGAGTGAAGAAGAGATTTCCTCTGGCGAGTTCAACAAGAGAGGAGCCGAGTTTTAAGCCTAGACCCGTCTTCGTTACGACTCCGATCACGATTCCCGCACAGGCGGTCGCCGTGAGTACTCCCAATACCCCTCTCGCCCCCATGCTTAAAGTCTCTAAAAATACTCTGGGAGTCATTCTGGTCTCTTTCGAGAAAAAAGAGACTAGAACAGAGACCGCAATTCCCCAAAGGGCGGCTCGCATCGGAGTCCGACCGCTGAGAAGAAGGGCTATAATAGCGATCAGGGGGAGAATCAGATGACTTCTCTTCAAAATCGTCCTCTTAAAATCGGGTAATTCCTCTTTTGACATTCCTCTTAGACCGAGTTTTTTCGCCTCAAAATGGATCCCCGTCCAGACGCCGAAGTAGTAGAGTAGGGCGGGAATAATCGCTGCTTTAATAATCGTCTGATACGGAGTTCCCGTGAATTCGATCATTAAGAAGGCCGCCGCACCCATGATAGGGGGCATCAATTGCCCTCCCGTCGAGGCGGCTGCTTCAACGGCTGCGGCAAATTCGCCACGGTACCCCAACCGTTTCATCATCGGAATCGTGAAACTTCCCGTCCCCACCACATTGGCGACCGAGCTTCCCGAAACGGTACCCATTAGCCCGCTTGAGAGGACGGCTACCTTGGCTGGTCCCCCAGAGGCCCTCCCCGCAACGACGTTGGAGAGATCGATAAAAAACTGTCCGACCCCCGTCTTTTCTAAAAAGACACCGAAGAGGATAAAGAGAAAAATGAAGGTAGAGGAGACCCCTAAGGGAATCCCGAAAACCCCCTCTGTTGTGAAGAAAAGGTGATAAATCAAACCCTCAACATCGGCTCCTCTATGGGCGAGAGAGCCGGGAATATAGGGGCCTAAAAAGGCGTAAGCGATAAATATTACCGAAACGGTTACTATCGGAATGCCAACGATTCGCCTCGCTGCCTCGAGAACGAGGAGTACCCCGATACAACCGATAATGATATCCAAGGTTGTCGCCGTCCCCCCCCGTTTCACAAGGGAGGCGTAATTGAAGACGATGTAGAGCGGAATGGCTGCGGCGATGAGGGCGGTCACGCTATCGACCCAGTGGAGAGCGTCTCGTCTGAATGACTTAGAAGCAGGGTAGAGAAGAAAGAGGAGAAAAAGCCCGAAAGAGAGGTGAATGGCTCTCTGGATTATCGCATCTAAAATTCCAAAAATAGCGGTGTAGAGTTGGAAGAGGGTAAAAGAGAGAGAGACCAAAAAGACGATGCGGGCGGGCCAACCTTTTAACATACGATAATTCTGCTCTTTATCGTACTTTCGGAGCATCTCATCGTTGTTGTTATCGTTTTTGCTATCGGTATCGACGTTTTCGTTTGGGGTAGAATCCATCTCTTTTAACCTCTCTCTTTACGGCGGATCTCTTATAAAATTCCAGAAAATGTCCAATCAAATCGCTGGCACCACTCTTGGTAGAGGGGAATATTCACGGTTTCGGAGGTGACAAAAAATTCAGGAGTACTCTGTTGGTTTTTGACAGAGCTTCCCTCTAGGTGTTTTTTCAAGTACTCCAAGGCGAGTTCCCGAGAGTCTAAAACGGAGACGCCCGAACCCAACGCCTTTTGGAATACCGTATCGAGGTGGGTGTAGTGGGTACACCCTAGAATGAAGGTGTCAGCGGATCTCTCTCGACACTCTTTCAGCGCAGAGGCGATGGCCTCCGCGATCTCGTCATCCGATGCCGAGGGAAACTGGTTTTCTACAAAGCTGACTAAGGGTTGTTGAGGGGTCAAATCGCACTGAAATCCCCCCTCTCTGCACCTCTTTATCTCCGATTGAACCCACTCTGAAGCGCAGGTTCCCTCGGTGGCAATCCCGAAAATATTTTTTTTAGGGGAGTTTTTTTCGGCGAGAGAGAAGACGGGACGGACTCCAAAAAAGGGAATTTGCGGAAAGGTCTTCTCTAGATGGGCCTGTGTGTAGATTGTCGCTGTGTTGCAAGCGATGACGACGAGAGAGACGCCTCGTTTAATCATCTGGCGGATATTCTCTTCGACAATGGACGGCAGGAGTTCGGTCTTATTCCCGTAAGGAAAGTTTTTGTTATCGACAAGGTAGAGGAATTCATGCCCTTTCAAGTGGGTATAGGCGTGTTTTAAGTACGGCATTCCGCCGATCCCTGAATCGATAAAACCAATCTTCATACTTTTCTCCTTTTTGTATTCACAATATGCGTTTTAAATGTATTCGTTTAAAATTTAAGAAAATCGAAGCTCTAGAAACCTTCCCCTTTTCAAGATGTTTTAGAGGTACCCTTTAGAAAATTTTCCGTGGAAGAGCGTGAGTAAGCGAGTGCCACGGGTGCCAAAGGAAATGTTCTCTTACGAAAAAGAAATCGAGGGAGCAGTCGAAACTGAGATTTTGCTCGGAATTGAACCGTTTGGTTTGGCTTAAAAAATCTTAAAAGAGGAAACTCACCCCAACTAGTCTTGACGGTATGGTGAGGCAGGGGCGAGAGAGTCAGTAAAAACTCTTTAAACTCTCTATCTAGCGAGAGGACAAATCGACCGTTTCGATTTTTAAAGCCTCCCTCTCCGTCTCCCGAGATCATCCCAACCCCCAGATCTTGAAACTCGGTCTGGAGTAGGTGAAACCACATCTCCTCCCCCCTCTTTTGGAAACAAAACTCCTCAGAAACGGGTGTTTGGTGAACCGAGTGGATATAAGTCAAGGCGAAGCACCCATCGGGCAGAAGGAGAGAGAGAGACTCTCTGGATGAAACGTCGGTAATATGCAAAATGGGAACCTTTTCACCTCTGAAAAGAAGAGCGAAAAGGGCGAGAACAAAAAATGAAAAGAGAAGAGAGCGGGGTCGAACATGAGAGACTCTTCCTCGCTCTAATCTATTACGGGTATCTTTAAGGGTGTTTTGTAAAAAACCTCTCTTCATTTTGAACTCGATCTTTTTTATCACTCCCAAGGCATCGTTTTTTCGTCAAATGAAATACCCTTATTGAAGAGCCTCAATCGCACCAGGATTCATCTCGATCGACATACCGTCGGTCGCTGTCTCTTTCTTAATATTGGCCCCTTTTGGGTGTGAGGCAGTGAGTCGATCCGTGTTTTCAAGAATCGCCGTCACGAGTGAATTTCCCATCTCCGCTGAGAGTGAGCTATCGACTACCAGCATCGCTTTAACCGCAACGCTGTTTATGTCTTCGGTCTGATTTGGGTAGGTTCCAGCAGGAATGACGATCTTTGTGTAGAAGGGATACTCTCCGATCAGGGTATCGGCGTCCATCGCAGGAACTGGGACTAAAACGACGTCTCTCTGGGCGGAGATATCTTGAATCGCAGCCGTGGGGAAACCAGCGGTGACGAAGGCGACGTCGACGTTTCCGTCTTTCAAGTTCTGAGCCCCCTCACTAAAAGAGAGGTATTTTACATCGATATCGTCGTAGGAGAGACCCGCCAACGCTAATATTTGACGAGCGTTCGCCTCTGTTCCAGAGCCGATGGCACCGACGGCGACACTCTTTCCAGGAAGATCCTTGAGGGTTTGAACTCCACTGTCGGCGAGGGTCACTATCTGAACCGTCTCTGGGTAGAGAGTCATGAGTCCGCGAATATCTGGGTACACATTATCTTCAAACATCTCGACTCCCGTCGAGGCGTAAAATGCGATATCATTCTGTACAAATGCAACGTCGACGTCGTTTTCTCGAAGCATATTTATATTAGCAACGGAGGCTCCTGTCGCCTCAGCGGTTGCGTTCATCCCAGGAATTGTCTTTGTCCAAACATCGGCTATTCCACCACCTAGAGGAAAATAAGTCCCTGCGGTTCCTCCCGTAGCGAGACTGAGAAAGACCTTCTCGGTCGCTCCGTCTTCTCCCTCCATGTTCTTCTTGGCACACCCTAAAAAGAGCAACGTTACCAATGAAAGGGTTAAAATTGATACTCCAAAATTCTTGAAATTTTTCTTTTTTATCATGGCTAAATACCTCTCTTCTCTCTCGGACTTCATCGAAATCTTCTTGAGGAAAATAGATTTTCTAAAGAAAACAGATTTTCCAAAAAACTGTGTTGAATATTACTAAATGATTTAGGGTGTGTCTACTTGTAAGAGTGAGAACTTCGCAAAATAGGGTGTTTTTTT
>CAZATZ010000148.1:3817-4930 GCA_964488175.1 uncultured Spirochaetales bacterium | reverse complement strand
GAAGAGGCGGGGAGTGGGCTTATCTACTGGCACCCTAAACTCTCACGAACCCGAGTCGCCGTTGAGGATTTTTGGCGAGATGAGCACTTTAAAAATGGGTATGAGATACTCTTTACTCCGCACATCGGAAAATCATGGCTCTGGGAGACCTCGGGACACCTCGATTTTTATAGTGAGGGGATGTTCGCTCCGATGGAGATCGACAAAGCCGATTACTACACGAAACCGATGAACTGCCCCTTTCACGTGATGATCTACCGAGATCGCAAACGCTCTTATCGAGAACTTCCCCTCCGGTGGGCGGAGCTAGGAACGGTCTACCGCTACGAACGTTCTGGAACCCTTCACGGAATGATGCGAGTCCGCGGATTCACCCAAGATGACGCCCATATCTTCTGTACCCACGAACAGGTCGAAGAGGAGATTCGTGAGGTCTTTCGATTTAGTTTTCACATCCTCCGCTCCCTCGGATTTGAAGATTTTCACGTCTACGTCTCGACCAAACCCGAGAAGTCCGTCGGTGATCCAGCGATGTGGCAGAAGGCGACCGACTCTCTTATCGAAGCGGTCACCGCTGAGGGGGTCGAGTACGACTTAGACGAGGGGGGAGGAGCTTTCTACGGCCCAAAGATCGACATAAAGGTTAAGGATGCTCTGGGACGAGATTGGCAACTCTCCACGATTCAGTTTGACTTTAACCTCCCCGAACGTTTCGATATCTCTTACACCGGTAGCGACGGAACCAACAAACGACCGTACATGATTCACCGCGCGCTCTTGGGATCCCTTGAGCGTTTCTTTGGGATACTCATCGAACACTACGCAGGGGCCTTTCCCGTCTGGATCGCAGCCGAGCAGATGCGAATTATTCCCGTCGCTCCCGCCTTCGATGAGTACGCGAAAAAGTTAAAAAAGCAGCTTCTCGAAGCGATGCCCTCTCTGCGAGTGACTCTCGATTTAAGCCACGACCGGATGAACGCCAAGATTCGCCTCGCTCAAAATGAAAAAATCCCCTACATGACGATCGTCGGAGAGCAGGAGGAGGAGCAAGGCACGATGACGATTAGAAAGCGTACGGGAGAGCAACTCAAAGGGTATACACTCGAACAGAGT
>CAZATZ010000148.1:0-3717 GCA_964488175.1 uncultured Spirochaetales bacterium | reverse complement strand
GTCTCGAGTTACCCTCTCCTCCCTTCATCTCCCGTTTTTCACTCCCCTTTGAGTCTCGCTTGAGAGGGGAGGTAAACTCGACGTGCTCCGCAACGATTTTCATTTTCGAGCGACTCAATCCCTCTTTATCCTTCCAGCGATCCTGTTTTAGCCTACCAACGACTCGGACAGAGTTTCCTTTTGCCAAAAATTTTGAGCACTTTTCTGCCTCTTTTGCCCAGGACTCTATATCGATATAAGAGACCTCTTCCTGTCTCTTCTCATTTCTCATGTAGTTGCGATTATTCGCCACGGCGAAAGTACAACACGGTGTCCCCGAGCCAATGATCTTGATCTCTGGATCTCTCACCAAGTTTCCTTCTAAAATAATAGTATTTAAATTGTTCATGGGTAAACCTCCTGACACACCCTATTAAAGGATCACTTTTAATGGGTGCCTTAAATATCGCTTAAATTTCGGTGGAATTTCCTCTCCGACTCTTCTCCTATCCTCATCAATGTATAGCGTAAAGGGATAGATTTTTGACCGCCCAAATTTTTATCTTTTTTCGATCAATCCTGAAAAAAGGGTACCTTAAAAGAGATCGCAACCTCCTTGCGGTATCTCCCGTGTGCTAGGATCCCCTCAATAATTCCCAAACAATTTCAAGATGATTCCCTCTATTTCTCTAAAAAATACCACTAGTATAAAGGGGAAGCTTGAGTTCCTCCGAGATCTTTTGTAAGATTAGAAGAGCTATACCGATTCACTCGACTCAAAATGGGTGGTTTACAGAGGTGAATTGGGGACATTGGGCTTAATCTTTGAGGGAATTTTATCGATGAAAAAAATACAATCTACTCTTTTGCCCACTCTTTTATCTCTCTTGATTCTCACCTCAGCTCTTGTCTTGACCGTTTCTTGCGGTCTCCCTGCCTCCTCCTCGGTGGCGGCTCCCATCTTTCTCAATACAAATAACTATCCCAATCTTGCTTCAGCCAATACGACATCGACGACTCTTTTAGCTTTTCAGATGCCAAATGACGGAAATATAACGGGATATAATATCTATTACGAGTTATACGACAGCGCTTCTCAAGTTCTAGAACAGAAGAATGATAAGCAACAGCTAGAGGATCAATTCATCTCTCTAGACGCAAACGATGAGATATTTATCGGAAATAAACTAGTCAATTCTCTTGGATTTAAACGGGCTGAATTAACCAGCAACGACCGTAACGAGAGCAATTTCGTCATTATTTCTCACCGATCAAATTCATACGTATACCTCTATTTTTACGGAACAGCGACGGGCGGGGAGCAAGAGAGTTTTCTCTTAATCACGACAACGCCCCCTAACTCGCTCGATTTAGGAACGACCACACTAACGAGTTCTTTTTTAGGTAGATCGGTCTACCACACGGATCCCAACTACGGATCGGTCAATCGTTACAAGAGTTTTTATGAAAAATATAAGACCTCCGATGCGGATCTAAATAGTACTATCCGAGGAGGAAGCAGTTCAACAAGAATGATAGCCAACTTCGCTGTCATCGCAAAAGCCTCTCCAGCCCTCACGAACTCTTCTGACAGCCAAGCTAAATTTATTGGAAGTGTCGATAATATTCTTCGAGAGAACAAAAACATATCGTCGGACTCAAAAATATAATTCTCGATATTCTCCCGACTTTTTACTTTTTTCTAGAGAATAAGACTCAACTTCCGATAATCTATATTCTGTCTACTAGAGCGAGAAAGTAAAAATTTGGGGTTTCATGATATCTATTTCTTTTTCTTCACTTCTTTTATACGCAATCTCAACTCTCTTCCTCCTTTCTCTTTTCATCTTCATCAAGTTTATCAAGCTAAAACGCAACAGAGCAGACTCTCTCACTCAACCCAGTCCTGAAGAGAAACAGAATTCTAATCTCAAATTTGAACAGAAACGATGGGCTCCCAAAGGGGTTTTTAAGTGGCTGACTTTTTTTTGGTCATCCATTCAAGTTCCCTTTCTCTCTCTGACGGGCCTTCTTCTCCTCCAACTCCTTATCAAATCGTTTGGTCCTCAATCGTGGTTAGAGAGCTCCCTTTGGCTCTACCTTCAACCAATATTTGGTCCTTTTCTTACGATCGCCTACGGGCTTCTCTTCTACTGGGTTCTCTACCGAATGATTGTGGCGATTGAGAGAGAACGACTAGAGCGTACCAGAGATAAAACGCTCGTCTTAGCGATCTCGCAAGTCCTCAAAATATCTCTTCTCTCTCTGGTTGCTCTCTTGATCGCCGAAAGGTTGGGGATGAAAACATCGGGGATCTTGGCGTTTGGTGGAGCTGGTGGTATCATTACTGGATTCGCCGCCAAGGATCTCCTCGCCAATTTTTTAGGCGGAATTATGCTCTATTTCGATCGCCCCTTTAAAATTGGAGATTGGATACGCTCTCCCGACAAAGAGATTGAAGGGGTCGTTGAACGTATTGGGTGGAGGTTGACCATCATTCGAACCTTTGACCAGCGTCCTCTGTACATCCCCAACTCTCTTTTTAATAGTATCTCGATAGAAAACCCCTCTCGAATGACCCACCGTCGTATCCATGAATCGATTGGAATTCGTTACGAAGATTTTGATCAGTTACCTCTGATCTTAAAGCGTATCCGAGAAGATCTCATCGCCAATCCCGATATCGATGAGAGTCAGACGATGATGGTCAACTTTAACCGATTTTCTGATTCCTCTCTTGAGTTCTTTATCTACACATTCACCCACACCACCAACTGGCAAGAGTTTCATCGAGTCAAAGAGAGCGTTCTCATCTCCGTCGCCAACGTGGTGGAAGAACACGGAGCTCACATCGCCTACCCGACCCAAACTCTGCACATCCCTCCCCCTCTCCTTCCCGTAGGTCCTCAGTAGATCAACCTCAGTAGATCAAGGAGAGGTCTCTAATTCTTTTTATCAATTTTTCTATTGAGATGTTTGAAGCAAAATTATTGACTGAAAAAATCCTCTCTCTTTTCTCCTTAAAAAATCCCTTATTCAAACCTCACAAGCAAATCTCTAAAAAGTGTGGCTCCCTCATCAGACAAAAAAAATCGCCTTATTTAGATGAGGGAAAAGAGCATGAAGAGTTCATATTTCCAAGATCTCTCAAAACCTCATTTCTATTGGGGCTACCCCTTAAATCGATTCTCCAAGCTTTTTTATAGATTGAGTTTAGAATCGATAGCTAGGACAATTTAACCATGAAAAGATCTCTATTTAGGAAATTTCTCTTAGATGACTTTGGGGGGAGAGGATTCCTTTTGATTTTTCTCTTCTTCTCTAGCTGTGTCACATCCGCTGAAATTGAGAGGTATCGGTATTTTGGATCGGAGTATCAGTTGTGGAGGTTGGATGAAGAAGAGGAGAGTTACGTCGTAGGCCGACCGATAGAGAACAGCGCAGTTAACGAAGTAGATAGCGAGAAAGCGAACAACACTCAAGTGCTCAAAGTGCGAGGATTTGACCAAAAGATATACGTAGTCACTCACTCGATAAGAACTCGCCCTCTCTCTCTGGATAGATCAGAGGTGGGAGAGATTGTCTATTATAATCAGTGGGCGAGCTCTAACGAGCTATCAACCTCGCTCTATCGGAGAAATCCTTGGCAGAGAGGAAGAATTACCAAGATCGAAAATTCAACAATTATCATAGATGGGGAGAGGCAGACGACAGAGAATTGGATTCGTAGTGGATTTT
>CAZATZ010000147.1:0-4982 GCA_964488175.1 uncultured Spirochaetales bacterium | reverse complement strand
GTTCTCTTCGCTGACAAGCACGACGTAAATCGGGATCTCTACGGGAATAAATCGAGCCACGAGTTGCGTGATAAGCTGACTGATGGCGTCGCTGTCCTTGCTCTCTCTATTTTGAGGAAAGACAATAATCGATCGGGATTTCGCTACGTTGGCAAAATCGTAGGTGGTCGTCGAGGTAAACTCACCTTTAACGAAGTGAATTTTCCGAAGGGCTGCGATCTCTTCGGGGAGTTGATCAAGATTTTGATCGATGAAGCAGAGAGGTAGGTTGGGAGTCTCCACTCTGATCTCTTTAATAAACTGTTTACTACGCTCTTTGCCTGGATAATTGAAAATACAGATCGAGTTTTTATTGGGGTTGTGCATACCTCCATCCCTCCTTCTTAGGTAACGTAGAGAAAAAAATTCAGCGAGGCGTGTAATAAAAACACCTAGATAAACAAGTCCAGCGGTTCCAAAGAGAATAGACGCAAACCGTCCCCCCTCTGTCACCGCAGGCTGGTTGCCGTAACCGACGGTTGTCTGTGTCTGCCACGCCTGCCAAAAACCCTCCAAGAGAGAACTCTTTTCAAAATGGGCAAACGAGAGAGTGTAGCCGAGAATGAAGAGGAGCATCCACAAGAGCGAAGCGATGACTCTACGTGTCGAACGCAACTCAGCTAAGTAGTGTCGTAGTTTTTTCTTTAATGGTAACATCGTAATGAGATTATATCCAATGAGTGAAGAGAAGTATAGTAAAGGTGTTTATCGAAAGAGTGGGCTGTCAAAAGAGAGTTTCTACCAAATTTCTGGTGGGGCGTGTTCTATAATTTTGGTTTCGATAAACTTATAAAAAATCGACTCTCTTTAGAGGTCTTTTAATTTTTACTACTTCCGTTGCTCCCTTCCATCAGCCACTCTCTTGTGAGAGGGAACATCCGAAAGTAGTTGTCCACTTTGCCTTCTCGTGGTAGAATAATCGCCTCCCATAAAATCTCTTGATTTGATGGTTTCACTTTGACCATCCGAGTCGGAAGTCCGCTCTCGGGGGTAAAGAAGGCGAAGAAGACAAACCAAGTATTTTTATCAAGGGCGTGAACATCTCCAGTAATGGGAGTAAAATATTTTTTCCCAAAGTCAAACTGACGAACGAGTTTCGCCTTCATCGACTTCTCGTTGATGGAGTATTCAACGGCTCGGCTATACGGCTGTGGGTCGTGCTTTAAACCGTTGTCGTAGAGAAGGAGGTTTCCATTTTTTAACCAAGTCGTCGAATGAGAGGTACTGAAGAGATCCTTTTCATCTATCTCTAAGATCTTTGATTCGAGTCGACTAGGCCAAGGAGCTGGCTCTTCCTTTGAGCCGAGTATCCATTTAATCGTCCCGTTTGCGTCACCCCCTCTCGAGAATCCAACCACGGCGGATTGACTTCTTCCTGAGATAGTGATCGTGTCTTTTTTGGAATTATAGGCGAGGGCGTTGGCGTGGAACCAGTCGTCCTCGTATCCACCCAGAGAGTAAGAGGGTCTCTGTGGATCGAGAAATTTCTCCATCGACCAGATCGCCTCGATTCGATTCTGTTTCGAGATCTGGACGATGATATCAACGAGGCTAAAATCGACGCCGAGAACTCGTTTCGCCTGCTCGGTGAGAGCGTCATTCGCAGAGTTTCTCTCTTTAAAGGCACCAGTACCCGACTTTCCCAAGACGAGAAGGGAGTCTTGGTCGAGAGGGATCGCATCGTGATGAATTCCCGGTTTTAAAAAATAGGTCTGGTAGATATTGCCAGCGAGATCAATCTCATGGAGGTAGGGGGAAGAAGTTCCGATGGCGTCTCGATTACTGATCGCCAAAAAGTTTCCATTCGCAAGACGACGGGGAATGAGTAGCATCTTATCGCTTACCCATAAGATAGAACCCTCCTGATCCATAATAAAACTGTATTTGAATTGCGTCGCTAGGAAGAGGTCGTTTGGCTCTTTAGGCCCCGCTGGTTTTAGGACTTGAATGCTAGGAACATAGGGGGGTAGGACGACCCTTGGAATACTTACTGAGCGGAGAACTCGCTCCCTTCCCGCCTTAAACTCAACGGTTAAACTCGTCGGTTTATTGGGACTCATTCCAATCACAAAGATCGTATGATCGGTATTATTCGTTGAGACCTTCTCCCAATTTAGGTCGTTATTGACGACCGTTACCGTTGAAACTATATTGGTCCGATACTCCAACTCGGCGGTAAAATAGGTTCCGCGGACATTGGTGCGAATTCCTCTCTCTTCTATTTTGAGTTCTTGAGCCCCTAAAAGAATTCCTGCGGAGAAGAAGAAGAGAAAAATGATATATCTGTGCATGAAATTCTCCCAACTCGGAAAACAATCCACCGTTTGAATCAAGGGGATCTCTAAAGCCCGTTTTCAGGAAATAACGACGATGTTTTTCGGCAAGGCAAGGGGCTGAAAACGGTGTTTAGCCAAGATTTACCACGAAGCTAAATGAATATTTCAGAGACGATGATTTGACGAAAAAGAGCAAGTTAGAGATGAAAAAGATGTTTTTTCGAGCTACTCTCAACTATTTTAAAATAAGCCTAACGCTATCTAGTGTAATTTCTTTAAGGGAAAGTTCAATAGAAACCCTTTTCTAAAAATTGATTTCACACTTCTTTCTTCCGATTTTTTCGTCCCATCGAAGAGGGGGCGAAGGGGGTAAATTCTCGTTTTTGGAGTAGAAAAATTGAGAGAAAAATAGTGTAAAAGAGTGGTCTTTGTGAAAGGTTGCCTAGATAAAAAATGAACCAATGGGGATGTTTTCAAATAGTTTTGAGAGTTCGGCTGAGCCTTTTTTTAGAAAAGGAATTCTTCTCCCTTTCATTAATTTTGACAACTTTCTGTCAATATCTCTTGCTCGTTCATGCAATCGCTATAAAATAGGGAGGGTAGGGGAGCCATTTTTACTCAGTCATTCCTCTCCCTTGATTTTTTATATAGACAAGGCAATTTAGACGACAAAAGAATCGTTGGAATCTGGTTAAAATTAAGCGTATGTCCCTCTCTCGTACAACTCCTCCCGCCAATCCAGCCCTAAGTGCTGAAGAGCCTGAACAGAAATCTTATCACGCAGAATCGGCACGTGTGGCTCTCTTGTCTCCTCAAGTGGCTGCTCGTATCGCTGCGGGAGAGGTCATTGAACGCCCCGAATCGATCGTCCGTGAACTTCTTGATAACGCTATCGACGCTGGTTCGACCGAGATCTCTCTCTTCTTAGAGGAGGGGGGACTCTCTCTTATCCGTGTGACGGATAACGGATACGGGATGCTGCCCGAGGATTTGAATCTCTGTCTCCTTCCCCACGCTACCTCAAAGTTACAGCGACTCGACGATCTGGAGACCTTGAGCTCTCTCGGGTTTCGCGGAGAGGCCCTCGCCAGTATCGCAGCGAGTGCGCGGTTGAGGGTTCGTAGTCGACACCTCTCCGAGGAGATTGGCTACGAGTTAAAAGAGGAGAGTCACGCAAAGTACAGTCTCGAACCGACCTCAATGAACCACGGCACGATCGTTGAAGTTCGTGATCTCTTCTATGCGATTCCAGCGAGGAAGAAGTTTTTGAAAGGAACTTCCGCCGAATTTCGTCGGTGTCGGAAACTCTTTTTACAGAAGGCACTCAGCTCTCCCAAGATAACTTTTCGTCTTTTTCACAACCGAGAAAATGTTGATATTCTCATCCAAGATACGCTCCTCCAGAGGTATCTGCGAATTCTAAACAAGAGGGAGGTAACCGAGCAAAACTGCGTCTTACTTACCCACGAGGAGGAGACGTTCTCTCTCCAGATACTCTCCGTCACCCCCTCTTTTTACCGAAAAGATAGGAAGGGGGTCGCCCTCTACTGCAACGATCGTCCTATCGATGAGTACGGCTTTACTCAAGCGGCGTGTCACGGCTACGAACAGGTTCTCCCTGGAGGACTCTTCCCCTACGTGACCGTTCTTATCCACGCCGATTCCCGCTTTGTCGATTTTAACATCCATCCAGCGAAAAGGGAGGCGAGATTTCGTAATCAGAAAGAGATTCATCGGGCGATTAGTCGAACCCTTAAATCGCATCTTTTGAAGTACCAACAAGATCCGCACTTGGATCGACGGCGAGGGACACAATCTCTAGGAGAGCAATCCCCCCCTCTCCCATTTGAAGAGGGGGAGAACTCTCTTTCACAAGAGCGACTCTTTCCTCTCGGAGATGATCCAGCCACGGATCCAACCACGGGTTCAAATCGTTTTATTCCCAAAAGAGCTGTTTTTTCAAGAGAGAATCTATGGGTCGGTGAGCCACTCTCTTCGTATACACCATCCGAACAAGAGGGGATTTCTCCCCCCCTCTCCGAGACGTTCTCTTCTCAAGAGGGGGCGGATCTAAAGAACGAACAAGAGAGTCAAAATCAGATGGATCCATCGAGTGAGATCTCCGCCCGTTATCTCGGTCAATTTTTAAACCTCTACCTCTTGGTTGAGGTGGGAGAGAGGCTCTTGGTGATGGATCAACACGCCGCCCATGAGACCGTTCTCTTAGATGAGATTAAAAAGAATCCCCCTGCGGCTCAAGAGTTGCTTATCCCGATTCTCTTTGAGGTAGAGGAGTCGGAGAGTCGCCTCATTGAATCAAAGCGAGAGGCGTTGCGTGAGATCGGGGTCTCAATTCACCTTGAAGGCGAAAATCAATGGGTGCTGGAGAGTCTGCCGGGGGGCAAACGGATCTCAGAAGAGGAGCTTCTCTCTCTTCTGAAGAGTCCCCTCTGTGAGGTAGAAGATCTTAAGATTCTCCTCTACGAAAAGATGGCGTGTCGAAAGGCGACGAAGGAGGGAGAGGCGTTGAGCGAGGAGAGTGCAAAACGATTGGCCGAAGCGACGATAAGGTTGACGCAGGGTCGATGTCCGCACGGGCGTCCCCTCTGGTATGAATTGACAAAAGATGAGTTAGATAAATTTGTTTTACGGACGATCTAAGAGGTA
>CAZATZ010000146.1:0-4988 GCA_964488175.1 uncultured Spirochaetales bacterium | reverse complement strand
GATAGGTTTCATTCCAGAGCGGACCATTACAATATCCCCGCGCTTCATTATTTCCTTAAACTGCGTTGCTACATTACCTTCATTATAATCATGAGGTAAACCTATGCAATGCTCTTTTTTTAAAATGTCTCTGACCCGTTTCGCATTATCGTTCTCGTATTCCAATTGGTTATCAGGGTGTAATTGCATGTGCCAAAAAGTTGGTTCTTTATTCATTCTATTTTCTCCTTAACTTAAATATATATTTAACAAAAGTATACCACAGAAAGTCTACATTGTAAAGGATTCATATTTGCACTAAAGCAGCACGTGAGCTAAGCACAACGAAGTGATGCTTGCTCTTCCCATTTTCTCTCCTCTATCCTCGGCGTAAGATCTCCAATGGATGGATTTTTGAGAGCTTTTTGGCGGGACGGTAGGCGAAGAGGAGAGAGAGGATCTGAGAGAGAAAGAAGACGAGGAGAAAGAAAGAGGCTTTGAGGTTGATGGGGATCTCGGTGAGGTAGTACTGGGGGTTGAGTAGGCGAATCTCTTCGGTGTGAAAAAGGGTCGTTGAGACGACGTTAATACACCATTCGAGGGCGTGGAGGATGGGGTTGATATGGAGGGTCAAAAGGGTACCTAACCCCATGCCGATCACGAGGCTTATCGTCACCATGCACGCAGCGATCATCGTGTAGCTGAACGTTATCCACTTGGGGGCGAGTCCCAAACTCTTTAAGATAGCAATTTCACTCCGTTTGGAGAGTCCCAGCATCGTAAGGGAGGAGCCGATATTTGAGATGGCGATAGAGACGATAAGAAAGGTGATCAGAAAGAGGGAGGTTCGCGTCGAGTCCAAGTTGGATTTCTGACCTCTGTTGAGAGAGTCCCATCCGTAGACCCTCCACCGTTCATCATTGAGACTCTCTTCTATCGCTCTTCTCTGCGCTTGAATACGGTGGTAGGGGTCGTCTACTTTCACTCCTAAAAATGAGAGGGACTCCTCTTCGGAAAAGAGTCTCTCTCCCAGAGAGTAGGGGATAAACGTCCAGAGATTGTCTAGCTCCTGATACCCACTTGAGAAGATTCCTGCGACCCTCATCTTGGTGATTCGAGGGAGCGTACGACCGTTAGAAAAGGTTCTTACCGTCACGAGAGAGAGATCGTCTCCGACGCTTAGATCGAGTTCTTCAGCGATGGCGGCTCCGACGACTAGATTTTTCTCGTCAACGGAAAAGGAGCCACTCGGTATCTCGGCGTATCGGGCGAAACCAGAATCTCGTGTGTAGAGATCGGGTTCGACCGCTCGAAGTTGGACTCCGGTACTCTTGCCGTCAAAAAAGATAAGACCGAACCCGTCAAGCTCTTTTGAGAGCGTCTCTACTCCCTCTAGTTTTTGTAATCTCGTTTTGATCTCATCAAGCTGTTTCTCGATCTCTCTCTGGCTTTTTCCTCCCTCCTCGAACTCATTCTCGGACTCGGGAAAGACTTGGTAGTGATAACTAGAGGTCTCTAAATATCGTTCAAGAATCCCTGCGATCATTCCGTCGACGACGTGGTAGACGAGGACTAAGGGAACAAAGGAGAGGGAGATCGAGAGGATCCCTCCGACAATCGGTTTCAGGCTTCGATCCCGTCTCCTTAGTAGCTGACGAAAGAGGGAGGCGATGAGTATCAGAGAGACTCTCATACCGACTCTATCTTTCCGTGACTTAGGTGAAAATGGTTGTCCGCACGGTCGGCAAAGAGTCTCTCGTGGGTGACCATCACCAGACTCTTCTTGTGTTTTTTGACGAGACGAAAGAGAAGAGAGCCGATGATCTCGCTATTTTTCTCGTCTAAATTTCCCGTGGGTTCATCGGCGAGGATTAGCTGGGGGTCGTTCATCAAGGCTCTTGCGATGGCGGCACGCTGTCTCTCTCCTCCCGAGAGTTGTACGGGGGTGTGTTTGGCACGGTTGGCGATTCCGACCTCCTCTAAAAGCTCACGACCCCTCTCTTTGGCCTCGCTGTAGTTGATCCCCTTTATCTTTGCGGGGAGAAGTAGGTTTTCCCAGAGGGTAAAATCTTTGAGAAGGTGGTGAAACTGAAAAATAAATCCGATAGAGTTGGCTCGGTACTGGCTCAACTCCCTCTCTTTTAATCGGCTCAGTTCGTATCCGCAAGAGGTTAGATCTCCCGAAGTCAGAGAGTCCATTCCCCCGAGCAGATTGAGGAGAGTACTCTTTCCCGAGCCACTTGAACCGGTGATAACGATGCTCTCTCCCTCTGTCAGATTCAGATCAACGCCCTCTAAAATCGTGAGGGGTTCGCTCACCTCTCCGTCGTAGACCTTACTGAGTCCTCTTGCGTGGATAATTCTCTCTTTACTCATAACGTAGAACCTCGGCGGGATAAATTTTTACGATCACCGAAGTCGCTCTCCACGCCGCTACAAAGGAGAAGAGAAGGGGAATCGTGATAATAAAAATGAGATCTTGGGGGATAATTTGGACGGGAATTTCTAAGGAGGCGGAGCTGTAGAGAAAGCGGTACAGGAAGAGTCTATAGAAGAAGAAGAGAATCTCATCGAGATGGAGAAGGAGTTGCCACCCGACGAGAAGCCCCACGACGATACCGATAGACGTCGCTATCAGTGACATTCCTAAAAAGAGGAGACGAAGTTCTCCCCCGTTCGTTCCCATCGCTTTTAAAATAGCCAACTCCTCCAGCCTCTCTTCGACGGTACGGGTTAGTGCGTGGTTTAGGTGCATCGCAACGACGATAAAAATAAGGGAGAGGAGGAGCGATATCGTGATCTTTTCAATCCGCAAAGCCCCGAAAAAAGCGCGGTTAAACTCTCGCCAACTGCGTACCTGACTCCCCTCCAACGCTGGGAGATCGACGAGTTCTCTCTGGACTCTCAGATCGTGAAATCGGTTGGTCAACTTGATTCCAATCTTTTCTGCGTTTCCGAAACCCTCTCTCTTCGCCTCTTCTAGTTCGATGAAGGCGAGAGAGTAGTTGTACTCGTAGTAATCGGTCTCAAAGAGTGCAGAGACCCGAAAGCTCTCTTGACGGGGTTGAAGTCCGCTTCTCGTCTCTTGCTGATTCGTGTGATTAGTGTGATTTTGATCTCTTTCGTGTAAGGCGAGAAGGGAGACGTAGGATCCGACACTCACATCCAACCGCTGAGCCAATCCCACCGCTAAGATAAGAGAAGGAACCCCCTCGCTATCTGGTTCGAGATTAAAACCCTCTCTTGGCGGATCTTGCGAATTTTTTTGCCAATCATTTTGAGAATCATTTTGCGAGGTCTCTTCTCGATTCTCTTTAAAAAAGTCTGGTAAAGAATCTCGCATGGGATCCTTGAGAATACGGATCTTTTCTTGAAAACCGGGATCTCTTTCTAAAATATCAGAGGGAACCCCTCGGAGTGAGACACCTTGGGGGGAGGAGAATGGACTCTGGATCATACTCTTGGTCTCTAGAAAAGGGATCGCCACGGTGATCCCCTCTTGCTGATCGAGGGAGTCGAGTAGGGCGAGACGTTCCTCCGGTTGGGAGAGTCTCTCTGTGAGTGGAGCGGAGGGAGTGATGATGAGATGGTACGAACCGACTTCGTTAATACTCGAGATGAAGCCCTGTTGAAACCCGTTCATTGTTGAGACGACGACAAAGAGAGTCAGAACACCTAGGGCGACCCCAATGGTTGTCGAGAGAGTGGGGAGAAAGGAGTGCTCTCTCCCTCGTGAGAAGAAGAGACGTCGGAGAACGAACCAAAACCATCGATAGGTAGGAGTCGTTTTTTGGAATTTCACCTTGGTAATATATCTTATTTTGCTCTGCAAGAGAAGAGGATCCCCCACGTAAGGGGATCCTTTCTTTAGGGTACTTCTAACGCCAAGTATTTAAAGCTGAAAAATTAAGCCAAAGCTGCCTTCTTCTTTTTTTTGAGAGCGTAGAGAGGAACGTCATCCTGTTGAATGGCCTTGCAAAATCCAATAACGGTTAACATAATCACAAAAGAGTAGGGGAAGGCGGTGATAATAGAGGCTGTCTGAAGAGTCTCTAATCCCCCTGCGAGAAGAAGTCCCGCTGCTGAGGCGGTGATACCGGCCCCACAGAAAATCTTAACGCTTTTATGGACGTTGTGGTTTCCCATACTCAGCTGCGTTACCAAGACAAGGATAACGGAGTCACAAGAGGTCACGAAATAGGTCACCAACATCACCATGCAGATAATAGCCCCTAAGTAGTAGAAGAACTCTCCTGCAGCGGGGAACCTCATGTATGACATTATCCGCAAGGTTGTGTAAAGCGCGGACGAAGTTCCATCTCTGTTTAAGGGTTCGATAATCCCACCAGGGCCAAAAAGTTCGATAAAGATACCGGTGTTGGCAAAGAGTGTGATCCAGATAATAGAGAGAATGGTAGGGGTGATCATGACTCCTGCGACAAACTCACGGATGGTACGACCTTTAGAGATTCTAGCGATAAAGATTCCAACCAAAGGACCCCACGATATCCACCAACCCCAGTAAAAGATCGTCCATCCACCCTGCCACGTTCCCTCTGGCCCCTCGACATAACTACCGATCAACCAGAAGTTTTGTACGTAGTGACCAAAGTTTCGAACGAGACTCCCTAGGAGATAGATGGTAGGTCCGACAAGAAGAAAGAAGAGGAGCATGATGATAGAGAGTCGTAGATTGAGAACACTAAGGAATCGAATCCCCTTCTTAAGACCCGTTACGACGGAGACGATAGCGAGCGTTCCTATGATAACGACAAGAATCAGTTGGTTTCTAAGACCACCAGGAGTCGCTAACGTTCCTGGGATATCAAAGAGAAGTTCTAAACCGTTTCCAATCTGTTGGGCTCCGAGTCCGAGTGACGTTGCGATCCCAAAGACACTGGCGAAGAAGGCTAAAAGATCGGCAATGTCTCCTATGGGGCCATAAATTTTGTCTCCAAAAATTGGGTAGAGACCCGAACGCACAGAGAGAGGCATTCCTTTTCGGTAGG
>CAZATZ010000145.1:0-4996 GCA_964488175.1 uncultured Spirochaetales bacterium | reverse complement strand
TAGAGAAAAGCGTTACGAGTTACGGTATGGAGTACTATCACCCCGTTGAAGGTGAACAGTGCTGGGATACCGATAAATTCCCCAACTCCCCCGGTCTTCCTAACAACGTGAGACTCATCGGAGATGGTATTAAAAGCGGTTTCATGCAAGGAAACAGAGATTAGGAATCTCTCTCCTCTCTCATTTCCTTAGCGGTCGGCTCTCTCGGCTAAACTCCGTTTTCAGTTCCTTGGCTTGCCAAAAAATCTCTTTGTTATTTTCTGAAATCGACTTTTTCAAGGTACCCTTGACAAACTTTTTTTTTGCGATAGACTAACAAACATCAATGAATATAAAAGATCAATGGGAGCTATCAACCGATAGCTGAGAGGCCTTTAGGCGACCATAGAACCTGATTTGGTTAGTACCAACGTAGGAATGATTGCATGATTTCCCCTTCTTATCACCGACGTCTTCTTCTTAAAATTTCCCCTCTTTTTATTACCGCACTTCTCTTTTTTCTCCTTGAGAGATTTTGGGATACATTTGGAATCCCAGCGTATCTAATCCCGCGCCCCCTCGACGTCATCAAACAGTTTCCTCTCGATTTTCACCTACTGATTAAGCACTCCCTCTTCTCGGCACGACTTCTTTTTTTGGGCATCCTCTTCTCTTTTCTCTGGGCCCTCTTCTTGTTGTGGTTGATCGCTCTCTTTCCAAAACTCAACCCATTACTAACGAATCTCGCCATTATGGGGCAGGCGATCCCAGGGATTGCGATCGCCCCCCTGTTAATCGTCTACTTCGGCTTAGGAACTCTCCCCAAGATCGCATTTGTCGCCAGTTTTAGTTTCTTTCCTATCTTTCTCTTCGCCAATGACTTTTTAAAATCTCTTCCTCCCGAGTGGAACTATTTCCGCCTCAACTTAAAACTCTCGAAGAACCGTTTCTTCTGGAAAATACAGATATGGTTGGCGCTGCCCTCACTCCTCTCCGGATTGCGGATGGCACTCACCTACAGTCTCGGAACCGTGATCTTTGTCGAATGGTTAGGGGGAGAGTACGGATTGGGTATTTTTTTAGCTCGAGCGGTGAGTAGTTTTTCTAATACTCGTATTATTATGCTCGCTCTCTACATCACTCTGATTTCGCTAAGCTTGGTGAAAGGTTCCCAGTGGTTAAATCGAAAAATTATCTATTGGCAGACCCTCTCTTAGGTCTTGAGAGGTTTCCTGCTATTTTAAAAAAAGGAGTCTTTTATGAAATTGAAAATTGTCGCTTCTCTTCTCCTCTCTCTCCTCTTGATCTCTTCAGTTATCTCATGCACGAAGGGGGAGGACTCTTCTACGAAGGAAAAAGACTTTTCTGGGAAGGAGTTGACTCTGAGCCTAGACTGGACACCGAACACAAACCATACCGGTTTTTATGTCGCTGAGAAATTGGGGTATTACGAGGAGGAGGGTATCGAGCTGAAGATCGTTCAACCCCACCAATCGAGTGTGAACCAACTCGTCGCCTCAGGGGAGGTCGATTTTGGAATTACGGTCGGATACTCACTCATCAAAGCGGTCGAGAATGGACTCCCCGTTAAAAATATAGCGACGATTCTGGCATCTCACACCTCTAGTTTTTACTCGCTAGCGACCAAACCCCTTTTGAGTCTCGAGGATTTTGTCGGGAGTACTTACGGAGGGTGGTCGAGTCCTCTCGCTGATGGAATGTTTCTGACGATGATGGAGGCGGTAGGGGAACCCCCCTCTGTCATCAGACAGGTTACCTCATCGACGAATGATCTACTCACCCTCTTGCAGAGTGGCGAGGTCGATTTCATCTGGGGGTACGATGGGTGGCAACTCATCGAAGGAAGAGAGCGAGGAATGGATATCGTCTCTCTTCCCCTTGCGACTCTTGAGACCTTGAGTTCGGCTGGAACGTTCGCCCCGCCCGAACCGATTCTCATCACATCAGACGAGAGTATCAATACCAAAATCGAGTGGGTGAGGAGATTTTTGCGTGCGAGTCGGCGTGGATTTGAGTACACAATATCTCACCCAGCAGAGTCCGCTGAGATATTTATCGAGATGGTTCCTGAGATAGAACCAAGGTTGGTGAGAGAGAGCCAAGAGTATCTATCGCCTCTCTACGCCGAGGGTGTGAGCGAGTGGGGCGTCAACCGTGAAGAAGAGTGGCAAGAGTTTGCCGACTGGATGTTTTCTACGAAATTAACCGATCGTCGTCTTGCGGTGAGTGAATTTGTCTGGACTGAGAGTTATGAGCAGCTCTAAAAAATCCTTTTTCAGTTCTAACTCGATCTTTTCTGAAACCGAATTTTTAGAGGTACCCTTATGGAGAGCAAGAGTTCTATGGTTGTTGATTTAAACGATATTCATTTCTCCTATCCCGAGTCAAAACCACTGATTCAAGGGTTTGACCTCAAGTTAAAAGAGGGGGAATGGCTCTCGATTATTGGCCGTTCTGGTATCGGAAAGACGACGCTACTCAAGCTAATTTGTCACGAGTTAGAGCCCAATTCTGGCACTCTCTACACCGAGGAGTTACCCGCCTATTTGACACAGAGACCCCTTCTCTTGCCGTGGCTTGACGTTCGCGAAAACGTCGCCTTCTCGGAGAATCTACACACCCCCTTCTTCTATTCACGAAGGAAGAAGCACTCCATGAAAAACGATACGACGGACGATGCGACGGACGATATGACGGACAACGAGCAGAGTAAGCGATTGAATGAGTTGTTGAGAGAGTTGAATCTAACCGAGGCTCAGAAGAAATTGCCGAACCAGCTCTCTGGTGGAATGGCACAGCGAGTCGCCATCGGTCGGACGCTCTCCCTTCGTCGTCGCTTATGGGTCTTGGATGAGCCGTTTAGTCAGTTAGATGCGTTAACGAGACGAGAGCTTCATCTCATGGTAAAGAGGATCGCACAGGAGAATCAAATCACTGTCGTCTTGGTTACTCACGACGTCGAAGAGGCGGTACAACTCTCCGATAGCGTGATCTGTCTTCAAGAGATCCCCGTGACAACTCTCTCAACACCGAGGGTGGAGATAGAGAGAGATACGTTGTCCCCCCGTGAATTTGAGTTTAGTCTGTTAAAACAGGAACAGGTAAAAAAATTAATCCAACAGTTAGAAGGAGTATAGTGATGAGTTACAGTCTCTCTTTAAAATTTATGCCACAGAGCGAGAGTAAATTGGCTGGTTATGAGAAGGTCGATGAGGTCTTGGAGGTCATCGCAGGGTTTGGTCTCACCTACGTGATTGGTGCGAGTGAAACGACCATCACCTCCGCCGATCTTGCCCCGTTGTTCACTTTGTTGGCGCAGCTCGATGAAGTCGCACAGCGTACCTCGCCGAAAGGATTTACCTTCTTGGCAAATCTCACCTACTCTAGCGAGTCGCAAGAGATCGATGAAAAACGTCAGAGGGTGGAGCGATTTCAGAACCCCTCTAATAAGACGTAAGAGATAAGACGTAAGAGCATCTCCAAAAAATCTCTGTCCTATCTCTAATTCGATCTTTTTTTGAAATTGAGTTTTCAGAGGTGGGTTAAAATGGAGGTGGGCTAAAGTGGTTGAAGAGGTGGTTGGATTTTTAAGGCGTTTCTATAAGACGTTCCCATAAAATGTTCTTAAGGAACCTTACATTTGTGTCTCTGGGATAGCGGTAATCGTAGCAAAATGTTTCGCCCAAGGACTCTCTTTATACGCCTCCACGCTCTCTTGGGGTACGTACAGATCCACCATTCCATCGCGTTTAAACGAAATTTTTTTACCACTCACATTGAGAAGTATGGGGGGAATCAGCGTCGTAATCGTAATGCTCGTTATGGGTGTGTCTCTAAAGGCCTGATAACCTATTGTCAGAATACCTTTTCCAATGACGACACGGTCCAGAGGATTAGAGCTAAAAGCGTTGTCGCCTATCGTGGTCACACTATCGGGAATCGTCACACTCTCGAGATCGTTGTCGTAAAAAGCTGAGATATTTATCGCCTTAACACCCTCGGAAATCGTCACATTCGTCAGATGGTTACTTGTAAAAGCTCCCTCGCCTATCGTGGTAACACTCTTAGGAATCACCACCTCATTTAGTTGGTTATCCAAAAAAGCAAAATCTCCCACCGTCTTAATCCCCGCAGGAAGTGTCACTTCATCGAGTGAATTATTCGCAAATCCTCCCATTCCTATAGAACGAGTCATCTCGGGAATTGTCACGTGAGTGAGTTTATTCTCTCCGAAGGCAAAACCACCAATTGCTTTAACACCCTCAGGAATCGTAACATCCGTAAGGGTATTGTTGTAAAAAGCTAATATTCCAATCGACGTCACACTCTCAGGAATCTCCACTTGACTCAAATTGTTGTAAGAAAAAGCAAAATCGTCTATTCTCGACACACTCTCAGGGATCACAACACTCTCAAGAGCCTTCTCGCTAAACGCCTCTCTGCCTATCGCAAGAACCTGTTTTCCTTCCAACTTGGCAGGGATAATTATCTCTGTAGCACTCCCCGTATACTCTGTAATCTCAACCCACTTCGTATCATTATTGCTATCGTAAAGATGATTCATAATATCCCGTGTCACAAAATCATCTGAGTCAACGACTTCCTCTTGGCTAAAAAGAACTGGCATGGCAACTTCCCGAATAACCAAGATCGTCAATACACTCGCAAGAAGTTTCCAACGTAATAACCCTTTCATCTCTCTCTCCAGTAGTATCTTCTAGAAGGGTTCTGAATTAAATCTCTAAGTTGAGTCATCATAGATCCCAGTACGTCTGCAGAATTTACGTCGCTACCCTCTCTCACACGACTGTGGCGTGATAAGACGTATAAAGACGTACATGCCTCCTCAACCGCTCAGAAATTATGCGATCAGCAATTACGCAATCAGCAATCAGCAATCAGCAATCAGCAATCAGCAATCAGCAATCAGCAATTACGATCGTGGAAGACTCAATATTAACGTTTTTTCAAGGAAATAACCATGGAAGGTCAATTT
>CAZATZ010000144.1:0-5007 GCA_964488175.1 uncultured Spirochaetales bacterium | reverse complement strand
CGATATAAAGAAGATACCACTTGCGGCAGAGTTTTTTATCATAAAAAATCCTTTTTGTTTGATTGTATTCTGAGACACCCTTGAAAATCTAAAATCGTAAAGTCCACAATGGGTCTCTAGATTATGATTAAATTGTGAGGAGAATACAACAAAAAGGACTTATTGTAGATTTTTAACTAATAATAACAAAAATCTATTGAGGTGATATTTGGCAAGTGTTATTTTGTCAAATAACACCTCGGAAAAATTGATTCCAGAAAATAATAAAGATTTTTTTAGAAGTATCCTTTTCTACTTATTTTCCTACGTATGCGATTACCTCTATCTCCACTCTTACATCGAGAGGCAGCCTAGCCACTTCGACACAAGCCCTCGCAGGTTTATTATCTGAGAAGTATTCAGCATACACTTCGTTTATCGCTCCAAATTCATTCATATCTTTAATGAATACCCCCGCTTTAACCACGTCATTTAACGACGCACCAGCCTGCTCTAAGATAGCCTTTACATTCTCAAGAGACTGTCTTGTCTGCTCCTTTATATCTTCCGATACCAATTTCATGGTAGCTGGAACAAAGGGAATCTGACCCGAGACAAAGAGCAGATCCCCCGCTCTCATCGCTTGTGAATACGGACCTACCGCTGCTGGTGCCTTCTCAGTAAAAATTACTTCCTTCATCAACTCTCTCCTACTCGTTCTTATTTGATATCCTGCTTACACTATCGAAGTAAGATATCGCGACTCCTTTTTAATTTTTTTATCTCTCAAATTCGAATTTCAACTATTGGGGTTCTCATCAGAGTTTTACATCAAAAAGACTTAAACCATTCCCCCACTTTTTTGAACAGACCTCTACTTCGTCCTCTCGCGCAAATGCAGATAGATCGTATCGGTAGAGACCCCCAATACCTCCGCTAAAAGAGCGACAGATCCTTTGACTTCAAAGAAACCCCGTTTGGCTAATTGTAAAACGATACTTTTATTCTTGGTTTGACTACTGACGGTCGCATCTCCTCGGATCTCCTCAATCGTCTTTCGTACCATTTGATTCAATAACTCCTCTTTACTCTCAAAGAGAGACTCTTGCATGAGAGAAGCTTGTCCCTCCTCTTGTTGGGAAAAGAAGTTCCCTAGGGAGGAGAGGGGCATTTCTAAGTTGAGATTGATACAGAGAAACCCGATAATTTCCGACTCACCGGTAGAGAGAGGGATCGTCGTTGAACGCATCAACTGCCCCTTTTTGTTATAATTTTTGTAGACGTGAGGCTCTATCTCGCTTACCTCTTTCCCCTCCCATCTCTTGTTTAACTCAAGGGCTAGATCCGTAATGGGAGCCCCTCTTTTACGGCCCGATATGTGACCATTGACGATAAAGACGACCGATTTTTCTAGGTTTTTTAGGGAATGAACGACGACCTCACAGTACGGGCCGACAAATCCCCCCATAAACCGTGCCATCGTGATGGCGTTTTGGAAAATAGTGTATTCCTCAGCGGTACACTGTTCTTTAAAAGAGCTATCTTGGCTGAACTCCTCATCATCGTTCACAATCGCTCCTCTTTTTTCGGACTCATATTTTTTTGACTTAATCAAATTATTCCAAATTGTAACACGAGATCTCTCTAGCTGTCAAGAAAAAAATTAAAAAAATCAGAGTTGTTCAATTTTAGTTGAGTGAGAATATTTTGGAAATGTGTTGTGATGGTTTTGAGATGGTCTCTATCAAAAAGAGTAAAAGGGATCTCCCTATTTCAAAAAAATCTTGGCGATTTTCTGAAATAGACTTTTTGGAGGTACCCTGTATTAAATAGTCCATTTCTAATTTGACAATTAGGATAGTCTCATAGGATATTTTCATTTTGTCTCTAAATTTTGGCTCTAAAAATTATCTTTTGTAACTGGATAAAAAAAAGTAAAATGGTTACACTATTTTTCACAAGAGGAGAAGGGGCATAACAATGAGGTAGATGCGTCTCCTGATCAGAAGCTCTTCCAAAGAAATCTTCAAATGCTCTCAAATGATTACGCTCTCACAACTAGGACGGGTTAAGTTTATGCGATTCAAACTCTCTCTTTTCTCCCTTTTTTTAGGACTTGGTTCTTTTTTTTCATCATCTCTTTCTGCTCAAGAGATCGGGGGGTATCTTCCCCAATATCGTCTTTTTTCCGCTAAGAAATTTGCGACCCATGAAGCGCTCGACCCAGAGGATGTCTACCTCTCAGCCTCTCGTCCCGTCCCATTGACACCCTACAACGCCCTGACGGTTTATCGTCGACTTCAGCCAGTATCAACCTTGGAAAAGATCTACCCAGAGCAGACGATTCTACAAAAAATTGACCGACTATACTACTTCGCAGCGGAACCTAATCCTCAATCGGGAGAGCTCTCCAAGGAGTGGGAACAGCGTCGTGATATGCCTCTCTTCTACTGGTTTCGAACGATTTCTGAACGGCTAAAAATATTTCTTGTTCTTCGTGGTAGTAGCGAGCATTTTCTCCCCGTCTTGGAGGATGTCGAGAAAGAGAAGAGGTTGATCAAAGAGTTAGACGAGTTCGTTCTTGAAGGTGAGCTTGACGGAGTTGATATCGATTGGGAGTTTCCCAACTCTCCCGAAGAGAGGGAGCTTTTGATATCTTTTGTCGAGGGTTTGCGGAGAGAGAACCAAAAGATGGAGGTCGGGATTGCGGTAAACCCTAACGTTAAGGCGGATACCCTTCTCTTTGAAGAGGTCGATTTTATCAATGTGATGGCCTATGATTTACCGGGAAGACACTCAACGTATGCTGCCAGTGAGGCGGCGGTTCAAAATCTTATTCTTCGCTACGATGCCCCCTTGGAGAAGCTCTTCTTAGGAATTCCCTTCTACGGGAAGGGGCACGTTCGAGAGAAAGAGGGGTGGGGAAAGGCGAAATCGTATCGAGAGTTGGCGAAGTCCGTCGATTTTAATCGAAACAGACTCGACCTCAATGAGATCGATAGTTTCTATTTTAATGGACCAGATCTAGTCAAAGAGAAGACGAAATTGGCGGTAGATCTGGGAATCGGTGGTGTTTTTATCTGGGAGCTTGGGCAGGATAGCTTTTATGGAGGTGTCTCTCTTCTCGATGTAATTAGCGAGGAGATAAAGCGACCAAAGAGTCCATAGACTTACCTCTAAACCCCGATGAGTCTCGGCGAGGAGTTCGGGCATTTTTTTAGAAGAATTTCAGAGTAGATTTTACAGAATTTAAAGGGAGCCAAATTGAAAGGCTCCCGTTTAAACGCTCCAAATAAAAGGAATATTTTTGATGAATACAAGTAATGAGTATCTTTTAGAGACTTTACGAGAGCTTGGAAGCATTCAGAATTTGGACTCTCTCCTTTCAACGGCATTAAATCGTATGCGTGTCATCTCGGGGGCTGAGGGGGGGACGATCTACATGCCTCACCCTTCCAATAAAAATGAAATCTGTTTTCGCTACGTTCAGAATGATCAACTGAATGACGCTGTTCTCAAAAATTTGACCGTTTTCTCTCTACCGATCGACGAGACAAGTATCGCTGGTTGGGTCGCAAAGAACAAAGAGAGGCGTATCATTGAGGCCGGTGAGAAACTCGACGAGGGTTTTAACGAAAGTTTTGATAGCTTTTCAGGGTATCAAACCGAAGCAATGTACGTTATCCCCCTTTTAAGTCAAAACACAGAAAAGCTCTTAGGGGTTCTGCAATTAATAAATCCGAAGGATGAAAAGGGAGAGCCAGCGAAATTCGTTGAGGAGGTGCAAGAGGCTCTCACTATCGTCTTAAACTTTGTTATTATCGGGTTGGAACGGTCTAAGGCGTTTTATAATATGCTAAACCGTACGATCTCAATGACTCGATTACGAGATCCATCGGAGACGGCCGCACACATCAATCGAGTCGCCGAATATTCCGTCTATCTTTTTCAATTGTGGGCTTTCAAGTATGAATTGGACGATGAGGAGATTCGATACCAGAAAGATGTACTCCATATGGCGTCACTAGCCCACGATATTGGGAAGACTGGGATCTCGGACACGATCCTTGGAAAACCGGCGAAGTTGACGAATGAAGAGTATGATATCATGAAGCGGCACACCTATTTGGGCTATCAAGTCTTTGAGGATGCCGAAACTATTTACGATGAGAATGCTGGAGATGTCGCTCTTCGTCACCACGAGTGGTGGAATGGACGTGGATATCCTGGGCATATAGATCTAGAGAGTGAGGAGATTCTCGAAGCAGATGAGCGAGGGTGGGCGAAGGGTCTTTCTGGTGAGGATATTCCTTTTTTTGCTCGAATCGTTGCGATTGCGGACGTTTTTGACGCTCTTACGTCGATACGAAGTTACAAGAACCCGTGGCCTAAAGAGAGGGTAATTGGTGAGTTTCAAGAGAAAAAGGGTGTCCAATTTGACCCCGAGTTAACGGAGCTATTTTTAGAAAACGTCGATGCCTTTTATGCGATTCGAATGGATAAAAAAGATAAGTAGTCATGGAAAACAACGGGGTTAAGAATTGTCACAAATGTCCCTACTTCTTTGTCACGTACGAGGTGTCGCATCCGTGGGGGTGTCGACTTTTTGGGATTAAGAGTCGACAAACACCCTCCGTCGTTGTAAAACAATCAACTGGGCATCCTTGCCCCCAACTTAGTGCGTCGTAAAATTTGATAATCTAGGAGAGATAAAACGTAGGTGAGATAAAACGGGCAAAACACTTATCCAAGCTTGGGTTGTGTCGTTCTTGTCTTGTTGATATCTTCGATTATTAAAAAAAGAGTAGCGATTAACCGATGGCGGAAAAGTAGCTGCGGACAAATCGAAGAGGTCTTTGATCGACTGAGAAAATAACAGAAAAAAAAATAGTTTCATCCGTGTAAAACCTCGTTCAAGAGATGGGAGACTCTCTTTTTGGTTCTTGGGGCTTTGCTGAAGCGGCTCTCACGACCTCTTCGATGCTTGTAATAAATTTATCGTTTTGATATTCTTGAATAAATATTTAT
>CAZATZ010000143.1:0-5033 GCA_964488175.1 uncultured Spirochaetales bacterium | reverse complement strand
TAGAACTGAAAAAGGTTTTTTTTAGAGGTGCACTAGAATCTAAGAAAAATCAAAACCCCTTTTAAATCCCCTCTTTTTTTGGGGGGATTACACACCTCTCACCTATCTTTTCTACTCACTCTACCAACCTCCGTTCTCAACTCCTTCTCTTGTCGGAAATTGATTCATGATTTTCTGAAACGGAGTTTTGATAGGATTATGTACTCCCGAAAACAGAGATCTCTAGAAATTGGAAAGCAAAAAAAAAGGCCACCTCTATTAAAATAGAGATGACCTTTGTTGAAAATTCACACGAGGGTGTCCTAGCGTGAAATTCTCCTATTTCCCATCCATCTCAACCTCGAGGATGTTTCCTTTTTCCGTCGCCATCTCTTCGTAGATAGTCCACTTTCTGTTTGCGATTTTCTGAGCGTGTCGCATAAAGAGATCGGAATTCTCCGGATCAAGTTGGCTTAGAAGACGGTAACGCCCCTCATTCATTCGATAGTCGCTAAGAGAGACATTCGGACGAAGAGTATCGAGAGAGAAGGGATTATCTCCAATCTCTCTAAGGGCTGGGTTATAGCGGAAGAGAGGCCAGTGTCCCGATTTGACGGCGAGTTTCTCCTGCTCGAGACTATCCTCGAGAAGATAACCGTGCTCAATACAAGGACTGTAGGCTACGATAAGAGAGGGCCCTGGGTACGCCTCCGCCTCACGCATAGCGAGAAGAGCTTGTTGAGGATCGGCTCCTAAAGCAACTTTTGCGACGTAGATATGGTTGTACGCAATCGCTTGCATAGCGATATCTTTTTTGGCGGTCTGACGACCCCCCGCCGCAAATTTTGCGATAGCCCCGATGGGAGTTGACTTTGACATCTGCCCTCCCGTATTGGAGTAGACCTCCGTATCCATGACGAGGATGTTCAGGTCGAAATCGTTGGCAAGAACGTGATCAAGACCACCAAATCCAATATCGTAGGCCCAACCGTCTCCCCCGACAATCCAGATGGATCTTCGAATGAGGTGATCAGCGATAGAGTGGAGGTTTAACGCCTGCTCAGATCCGATCTCTTTGAGCTTTCTTTTTAGCTCATCAACACGGGCAATTTGGGCTTGGATGTCACTCTCTTTCTGCTGTTCTGTCGTCAATAACTTGTCGACAAACTCTGTATCGAATAACTTCTCCATCTCTTTGAGTAACTGTTTCGCCGCCGAAGCGTGCTTCATATCAGCGAGACGAAATCCAAATCCGAACTCCGCATTATCCTCAAAGAGAGAGTTCGACCACGCAGGCCCGCGACCTTTATTATTTTTCGCCCAAGGAGTCGTAGGGAGATTTCCTCCATAGATAGAGCTACACCCCGTTGCATTCGCAACCATCAGACGATCTCCAAAGAGTTGGGTCAGCATCTTCAAGTAGGGAGTCTCTCCACATCCAGGACACGCACCACTAAACTCAAAGAGGGGTTGTAGATACTGGATTCCCCTCACCGTCGAAAAGTCGATCTGCGATCGATCGTTATAGGGGATCGTCTCAAAAAACTCCACGTTTTTTCTCTCTTGTTCGAGATACGGAGCCTTGATCTCCATATTTATCGCCTTGTGATCGGGATTCTCTGTATCGAACATAGGACAAGCTTTTACACAAAGAGTACATCCTGTACAGTCTTCGGGATAGAGCTGAAGGGTGTAGCGAGTCTCTGGAAATCCACGTGCATTCGTAGAAACCGATTTAAATCCGTCGGGAGCGTTTTCCACAACATCTTCGTGATAAAACTTGGCTCGAATGGCGGCGTGAGGACAGACCACACTACAGTTACCACACTGAATACAGAGATTCTCATCCCAAATCGGAATTTCTTGGGCGATATTTCGCTTCTCCCAGCGGGTTGTATCCGAGGGATAGGTTCCGTCGACGGGGAATTTTGAAACGGGGATTTGATCCCCTTTTCCTGCGATCATAAAGCTCGTAACCTCTCGTACAAAAGAGGGAGCGGAGTCTGAAACTGCGGGGCGAAGGTTGGACTTGGCAGTCACTTTTTTAGGAACCTTCACCTCAAAAAGACCGGCAAGAGAGCTATCGACCGCCTTGAAGTTCTGGGCGACAACCTGCTCACCCTTACGTGAATAGGTCTTTTCTATCGCCTTCTTGATCTTCTCAATCGCCTTCTCTTTAGCCATCACTTTTGAAAGGGCGAAAAAACAGGTCTGCATGACGGTGTTAATCCGTCGACCCATTCCCGTCTCTCTGGCTATTTTATACGCATCAATGACGTAAAACTCCATCTTTAATTCAATCAGTCTCTCTTGAACGTTAAGAGGGAGGGTGTCCCAAACCTTTTCGGGAGATTCGGAGGTATTGAGCAAGAAGGTAGAACCCTTCGTCGCTCGAGTCAACATCTCCGTTGTTTCGAGAAAGCTCGGTTGATGACAGGCGATAAAGTTCGCCGATTGAATTAAGTAGGGGCTTGCAATCGATTGATCACCAAACCGTAGATGTGAAGTCGTCTGAGAACCCGCTTTTTTAGAGTCGTAGACGAAGTACCCTTGAGCGTGATACGCAGGATCTTCTCCGATGATCTTGATGGTGTTTTTATTGGCACCGACGGTTCCGTCAGAACCCAGACCGAAGAACATCGCACGTACGACGTTGTGAGGTTCGATATCGTAACTCTCGTCGTACTCTAGATGAAGATTTGTCACATCATCGATAATTCCGATGGTAAAGTGTCGTTTCGGAGCGTCTTTTTTAAGCTCTTCGTAAATTCCCCTCACCATAGCAGGAGTAAACTCTTTACTAGAGAGTCCGTAACGACCAGAAATGATCGTTGGTAGAGAGGTAAAACTCTCTTGATTCTCCATGATGGCCGTTAAGATATCTTGGTAGAGAGGCTCTCCGTTAGAACCAGGTTCTTTCGTTCGGTCAAGAACAGCGATTTTTTTGACCGTCTTGGGAATCTCTTTGAGAAGGTGCTCAGCCGAGAGAGGGCGGTAGAGACGGATGTGAATTCCACCAATCTTCTCTCCCTTTTTAACCAAGTCGGTAACGGTCTCTCGAATCGTCTCAATTCCCGATCCCATGGCGATCACGAGGTTTTCCGCCTTTGGATCTCCGAAGTACTCGATGATCTTATACTCTCTTCCCGTCAATTTTCCCAATTTATCCATATTGGCTTGAACGATTTCAGGAACCTTATCGTAGAAAGTATTGACCGTTTCTCGACCTTGGAAGTAGACGTCGGGGTTTTGGGCTGTCCCTCGAATAAAGGGGTGATCTGGACTAAGTCCCCGTTCTCGGTGCTCTCGAACAAGTTTATCAGAGACCATTTTTCGAATCTCTTCATCGCTAATGAGCGAGATTTTATTGACTTCGTGAGAGGTTCTAAACCCATCAAAAAAGTGAATAAAAGGAATCCGAGACTCCAACGTAGAGGCGTGAGAGATCAAGGCCATATCGTGAGCCTCTTGAACGGATGAAGAACCCAGAAGGGCAAATCCCGTTCCTCTCGCAGCCATTACATCTTGATGGTCTCCGAAGATGGAGAGTCCTTGAGCCGCCAGCGAACGGGCAGCCACGTGAAAAACGGCGGCGGTTAGCTCTCCTGCAATTTTATACATATTGGGTAGCATCAAGAGCAACCCTTGGGAGGCGGTGAAAGTACTCGTCAACGCTCCACTCTGTAGCGCACCGTGAACAGCTCCCGCGGCTCCTCCCTCACTCTGCATCTCCGCAACCAGCGGAATCGTTCCCCATAGATTTGTCTTCTTACTCGATGCCCACTGATCGATTAACTCGGCCATCGGGGAAGAAGGGGTGATAGGATAAATCCCACATACCTCACTTAGACGAAAGGCGATATACGCAGCCGCTTCATTCCCGTCACAAGTGGTAACTTCAGCATTATTTGATTTACTCATAACTTTGAACTCCTAGACATTCTCGGCGGAAACCATCTCTATTGCATGGCACGGGCACTGGAGATAACACGCTCCACAGCCGTTACACTTCTCGTAATCAACTTCATACCCTTTACCAGGTCCGAGTCGAGTAATCGCATCCTGAGGACAAGCCCCAAAACAACCATCGCACTCAAAGCAGTTACCACAAGAGTAACAGCGTTGCGCTTCGCGGATCGTCTCTTCTTCGGTAAAACCAGCCACAATCTCATCAAAACTTCCAACACGTCGATTGAGAGAGATAGAACTCTCTTGTCGCTGATCGGCTCTTGTTTTATACCATAAATGGAGTAAGTCGCAATCCACTTTAGGGTCAGTGGTGGGCTTTTGAAAATTCTTTCCGAGGAAGAACGCATCGATATTCTTGGCGGCTTTTTTGCCGTGTCCAACCGAGATCGTCACCGTTCTGTCAGAAGGAATCATATCTCCTCCCGCAAACAGTCCTCGATACCCCGTCATCATATTGCTATCGACAACAACCGTTCCATCCCATTTTTGCTCGACACCAGGAATATCTTTTGTCAACTTTGTATCGACGTTTTGACCCAGTGCCAAAATGATAGAGTCCGCTTCAATCGTTTCGAACTCTCCAGTCGCTTCGGGACGTCCCTCGCTATTGAGAGCTGTTTTTTCTAAGTTAAAGACTCTCTTATCAATACTATTGATGGTACGCAACCAGTGAAAGTTAACTCCCTCTTCAATCGCCTCGGCACACTCAAAATCGTGAGCTGGCATGTGGGCACGATCACGACGGTAGACAACCGTAACCTCCGAACCGAGCCGTCGGGCTGTTCGGGCGGCATCCATGGCGGTATTCCCCCCTCCATAGACGATGATCTTCTTTCCTAACTGCTGTTTTTTGCCTAGACTAATGTCTCGCAAGTAGGTAATCGCATCGACAACCTTGTGTGGATCATCATTGGGAATATCAACATCCCTTCCAACGTGTGCTCCAATGGCTAGAAAGACAGCGTCAAAATGCCCACTCTCTTTCGCCTCCAAAAGATCGGTAACCTCGCAGTTCGTAGAGATCTTAACGCCAATCTCTTCAACTCGATCGATCTCCGCCTTTAAGATATCTTTGGGAAGTCGGT
>CAZATZ010000142.1:2682-5081 GCA_964488175.1 uncultured Spirochaetales bacterium | reverse complement strand
CACTCTTCCTCGCTGAAACCACCTCGCTGAAGAGCGTCTAAGAGAAGACCGACTTTTGAGGCGTCACTTATCTCTATCTCTCCTCGGATTCCGTCAAAGTCACTCCCCAGTCCGAGAACCTCGATTCCCCCTACCTCACGGATATGCTGAGCGTGGGCGACGAGATCTTCGACGAGGCTGATCATGTGGTCGGCGCCCTCTTTGTGCAGAAAGAGGGGACAGTAATTCAATCCGACGATCCCCCCCGATTTGGCGACAGCCTTGATCATCTCGTCCGTTAGATTTCTGGGATGGGGGTTGAGGCTCCGTGCGTTTGAATGCGACGCCGTAAAGGGTTTTTTCGAATGCTTGAGTACGTCCCAAAATCCCCCGTCATTAAGATGCGAAACGTCGATAATCATCCCTCTCTCGTTCATCTGCGAGACGACTTCGAGACCAAACGGTTTTAGTCCTCGGTTCATTATCTCGCTATCTCTTGAGTTTGGATACGCCAAGCTATTCTCATAATTCCAAGTGAAGGTGATCAACCGTACACCCATATCATAAAGCTCTTTGACTCGACCTATTTTACCCTCCAAGGGGTCAGCCCCCTCTAAACTCAACAGTGCTGAGATCTTGTTCTCAGAGCGGTTCTTCTCGATATCATCAAAGCACAAAAGAGGGGCTAAACTCTCTCGGTTTTGAGCCAATTCGTTCTGAAAATTTCGTTGAATCTCTTTGACCATCTCCCAGCCGTTTTTTGCCTCAACTTGGTAATCTTCCCACCTCTCCTTGTTGAAAAACATGGCGAAGACTTGGGCTATTGATCCCCCCTTCTGGAGTTTTTCGATATCGAGCATCGCATCATTTTTTTTAAAATAACTATCTTTAAAGTAGGTACCTTTTTCTATCCACTCTTTTTTGACCGTTAGACATAGCGTGTCACAGTGCAGATCCATCATCGGTATTTTTGCCATCTTCTTATTTCTCCTTTATTTTTCGGGGATCTCTAGGGTACCTCTAAAAATATCTTTTGTTATCTTCTGAAAAAAATCTCTTAAAAAGCCCCCGAACTGACCACGTACGCAACGAAAAGTCCAGCGTAGTTTCCTATGACGTACCCTAAGATTCCAACGAGTAAAATAGGCCCCACCAGTTTTGTCCAACCTTGAGATATCGCAAAGGCAACCGCAGTCGTAGGCCCTCCTATGTTCGCATTCGAGACGAGGATACTCTCTTCTAAACTAAACTTAAAGATCTTCGCTCCGAGAAAGGTGATGATAAGATTGACCAAGACGATGACCGCCGTGAAGGCGAGTAAGAGCGGTGCGTTTCTGATTATCTCGGGAATAGAGGCGGGGATTCCGATGACGACGAGAAAGAGGTAGATGAAAAATGTTCCCAACTCTTGGGCCCCTCCCAACTGTGAAAAGAATTTTGGAAAGAACGTAGAGAGAAGGAGTGTACCCGTTGTAATCAAGAGGTATTTATTGCCAATGAAGCCGATAAAAATCGCACTGACCCAATTTCCACCAGCAAAGGTACTGCCTATCCAGCCAGATAGCTCGGTACAGAGCGCGACAATCAGAAACGAGATGGCTAAAACAGAGGCGATATCTTTGAGAGATATCGGTTTCTTACCCCAAAATTGAGAGGAGATCGTCGCCTCTTTATTCTCCGCCTTTCCCTCTATCTCGTCGATAAGTGGAGTCGAAAATCGTTTTCTTAGAAAGGCGGAAGAGGCCATTCCAACGAGGAGAAGAAAGTAGAACGCCATCAAGAGATTATCAGCGACAACCGCCGCCCCAGAGAGAGGAGTTCCCGAGAGGCCAAAGGTCTCCGCCATCGCAGCAAAGTTGACACTTCCTCCGATATAACTACCGGTAAACATCGCCGTCAACGCAGGAGTATGCTCTCCCACCAAGGGGTTCTGCGAGAGGGCGCCGCTAAAGAGAAAGAAGGAGAGAAATCCTCCGACGATGGTTCCCCCCGCACTCAGTAGATAGAGAAAAAATAACCGTCCGCTCTCTCTGCGTATTTTAACGATATTCGCCTGAAAGAGTAGCATCGGGAGGGAGAGAGGAACGACGTAGCTCCAGATGAGATTTTCCGCGGCACTACCAATAGGAATCACCTTAAAATTGGCAAGAAGCATGGCGATCACTAGACCAATAATAGGCCCTGTGATCTTGTTCGCCCACTGGTATTTCTGTTCTAGGATGATGGAGACAGTGGCGATGAGAACGATAAGAGAGAGAATCACGAGTGTATTCTCGGGTTGAATTAGCGTCGTTTGATTTTCTAGCATTCATTCCTCCTGTACTTTTTGAAACCTCTTAAAAAATTTCTAACTCTCTTTTTCGTCAATCCCAAGTCTTGTTATGATTGGGCTGAAATCGATTTTTTAGAGGTACTTTTAT
>CAZATZ010000142.1:0-2582 GCA_964488175.1 uncultured Spirochaetales bacterium | reverse complement strand
GTTATTCCATCTCTGCCGGTTTTTCCTCGGGGGAATCACTTCCCGCCGCAACACCCTCTTCAACTTCAAGAAGTTTTTCAGACTGAATCGAATCATCGGCAAAAGTCTGGGGGATGTAGTAGTCGTACCCTTCATCTTTTTTTCGATCGCGAATGGTTCCCAGTGCTTTGTTTAATTCAATCGTATCGGAAGCCCCGATTTTCTTTTTCGAGAGTGTAGGTTTTTTTTTCTCCTCTTCTGGCTCCAGCTCATCGCTCAATTCCAACTCTTCTCCGAGTTCTTCCAGCTCCTCGAGATCTTCATCCTCATCCGAGTATGGCATCGACTCAGCGGCACCAAAACTGAGAGATTTTAACCGTTGCAGGAGTTCAGAGATCTGAACTTCTCGTCTCTTCGTCTTCTCAATCTTCGTCTCTCTCTCGTAGTCGTTGACTCGAACCCGTAATTTTTTCATCTGTTTCACGAGAACGGGGATATCGCTATTTTCATTTAGTTCATCACGAAGAGAGTGCTCTTCATAGAGGTTATAGAGACTTTTGATACACGCCAAGAACTCTAAATAGTCAAAAGAGCTACCCTCTGAAAAATCAAGGTTTGTCTTGGAGATGATCGTAGAAAAGAGTTGTAAGGATTGGTCGATCGAACGGATAACCGCCTCCCTCTCCTGTGTGGGAGAGAGTTCGGATTTAATCTCTTGTCCAGTCACTTGTTTCTGCTCTTGCTCTAGTTCTTGAATCTCTTCAACCTCTTCAATCTCTTCAACAGAGTTTTCGGTAGAGTCTTGCGGGGCGAGTTCACTCTCTTCTTCCGAGGAAGAGTCGGACTCGGAGGATTGATTGGGATCATCCCACGAGAAAGAGCCAAGAGAGGAGTCAGGGGAGGATTCTCCTACATAATTTTCAATGCGATCAACCTCATCAAAAAATTGTACTTCAACGGGAGAGATTTGTTGGTCTCTCTCCTCTTGCCACGGCCCTTCTGAGAGAGAAGTTGTTTTACGACGTTTCTTCGCAAAAGGACTCAATCCGATTTTTTTCATCTGTAATGAACTAGCGGGGGAGGGGAGTGGTTGAGAAGAGTTTCTTAACGAGTTTTTCTCTAAGAGTTCGGTTAAAACATTTTCCAGAGAGGCCTTTAGGTTTTGCTGAGTGACAGGGGGACTCTGTTGATTGGCGTAAGAGTTGACAAACCTCTCAAAAGAGGCCCACGAGTTATTGAGGAGAAGGTCAACCTCGGCATCTTCCACTCCTTGATTAAGTCCCAAACTCTCTCTAAAAAGAAGCTGATAACTCTTTTGATACTCGGACAATCTTTTTTGATAGAGACTCCAATCGTTATTTCCCTCTAGATCAAAGAACTCTTTAATGAATTTCTGCTGGAAAATCTGAACCTGTCGCCTGAGAATTGAAATCCTATCTGGCCAAAAAGATTTGACAAGAAAGAGGATTAGAAAGAGGACGCACATGAGGACAAAGTAGAGAAGTGCCTTTAGATAGATCGGCATCTTGAGGTTGGAGACGGGAAAAGCGATCGTCGTATTGACAGAGAGTCCTTGGTAGCTTAGCACAAAGAGATCTCGTTGGTCTTGACGAAATTTCACTAATTTGGAGGGGAGCTGACCATTTTCATCGAGAAGAGAGGGGAAGATCTCTCTGATTCGTGTCCAGTTTAATCCCGAGAGGTTTAATACGACGCCGACATTGGTGATGAGGTTTAGATTTAGAGCGGTTTGTAGACTCTTTCTTTTCTCTAAAATACGATCTCTTAAACCGTCTAATCCGACAAAGAAGTAGGTTATCGTTTTTTGCTGGTCAAACTCTTTTTTTACACCGATGGCGATCGTCTCTTCCGCCCCTTGAACGGTGATATTTATCTCTTCAAAATTGGTTGGGTCACCAAATCTTTTATACGCCTTCCACTCCTCTGTATTTGGATTTGGACGGTAGAGTCGATAATCGGCGAACACCCCGTTCTGAAAACGAAAATCATCGGTAAAAGAGCTAAAATGGATCGAGTTGTCAGAGAGGCGAATGAGACGAGCGCCTAAGAGTTCGGGAAACTCCTCTTGGAGTCGTTCGATCCAATCATTGCGTAATTGAATATCAGAATCGGCCTGTACTTCGTCCAAGACCTCAGCGAAGACACCACTCTCTAGAAGGGGAGAAAATTGAGACTCTAACTCCTCTAAGTAGAGTTGTGTCTCTTCGGAGACCCCCGCCAATTCACTTCTTAAAGATTGAAGAACTTGTGGCTCATAAAAAGCGACCTCGACCTTTTCTAAAAGTTGAGTTCGAAAGAAAAGAAAAAAGAAGAGAGAGAGAAAGCCACTGATGAGAAAAGCAATGAGAAGATGCATACCGTGTCGTAACCAGAAGGTACGAGGTATAGAGCGGGACAAAAAAGAACCTCCTTAAATATCCACTAAGTATTCGTGTGGGAAAAATTGTTGAGAGACTACCACCTATTCTTCGGAGATTTAGAAAAGAACTGAAATCAAATAATAGAGCAGGATCTTTTTTTTTTCAACTATTTGCCCTCGGGAGACCTCTACTATTCTCAAAAATTCGATTCAAACTATCACT
>CAZATZ010000141.1:2773-5149 GCA_964488175.1 uncultured Spirochaetales bacterium | reverse complement strand
AACTGCATCGCTATCACCGCCTCAGACGCAATATCCATCGATTTCTCGTGGGCAACCATCGCATTGATAACGGGATACTCGGGAGAGGCCTCATGGAGATCTATCGTCATTGTGATGTCGAGTTCATTTATCATGTTGACGATCGCATAGGTTATTTGCTCGGTGAGGCTCCCATGCTCTCTTCCAGGGTAGGCACGGTTTAGGTTTCTCGTCTCTGAACCCGAGAGAGCTTGACCCGAGGCGGCGTGAATGTAAATGTCAGGATCTGGCCATTGATGGATAGGGTTTGTATGCCTCGAACCCAATTTAAAGACTCGATCTCCCCCCTTTGTCTCAATAGAGAAAAACTGAGGGAGAGCCTCTTGAGGTGTTACGTGGGTAAGGGCGCTCTTGTTAGAGAAAGGTATCACGTAGAGCGTACCCGCCTCAACCTGTGCATTCTCCAACGCCAGAGTAGCGGCGAGGTAGGCGGCTGGCTCATTGGCGTGCGTCCCTCCCAGCAGAAGAAGAGAGGCTCCCTCCTTTTCGCCTTCAATCACATAAACCTCTGTGTCTACCGGAGTCTCTTTAATCCCTTCAAAATATTTGCTTAGCATAAAAGAGGAGGTCACCCCTTCTCCGGGGTAAACCGTTTGATCCTTCCACATTCGAGTAAACTTTCCAGAGATAAGAGCGACGGAAAGAAGCGAAAGGAGCAAGAACGTCATCGCAAAAAGGTGATTCTTTTTTAATTTCATACCTTCCCCTCTCTTATTTAATCATCAGAAGACGCAATATAAATGGAATCAAAACCAAAGCTGCCCCAATTTGAGACTGAATCTTTTTTTCTCTAAACATCTGAGTTACGATGAGAACGATAAGAAACAATAAAATAATCTGATAAATAAGTGTGAGTACCACGATTATCCTCCTAAAAGAACGGATGCGATAGGATTCGCAAAGAAAATAAATAGTAACGAAAGCAATACGACCAAGAGACTAGGGATGATGCATTTTTTGAGGATGGGAAGATAGTTTGGCATACCAACCACACGAGCCGCAAAAATCCCCGCCAGTGCGGTCGGAGGCATCAAGTCTCCCAGTCCAGCGATGAGCGAGAGAGCCGAGGCTGTGACGATCTGGTTCTGCGAGATGAACGACAGAAGAAAAGGAACTCCCAAAACGGACGCCGCACCAAAAGAGGATACCGCACCAAAAAGGGGGATCACCGTTCCCATCGCTACGTATTGTAGCCCTCTCGACAACTCAAGACAAGAGACGACTATCCACCCGCGAACCCCTGTGAGAGTCATCACCTGAACGAACATTCCAACGCCTGCGAGAATAGCCAAAACGGGTAAAACATCGGCAATCGCAGTTAGCAGGGTCTTTTTAAGATCGATTTTGCGGTTGACAAAATACGCAGAGGCCGCCGAAAGAAGAAAGGTAAGGGAGAGACCAAGCCCTGGAAAATGTTTAGGGAATATTTTCTGTGCGAGCATAAGACAGGCAAAAAAGAGAAGGGGGAGATAGACCCGAAGGTCGATTTTTTTATCCAAGCCAATCTCTTTGGCGATCGTGTTAACATCAAACCCTTTGACGTGTCTCTTTGTGTAAAACAGGCTACAAAAAATGAGGAGGGGGACAGAGAGTGCCAAAAGAGGGAGAGCGAAACCGACATAGGGTAGATCAACACCTCCCCCAAGGATCATCACAGGGATATTGACGGGGGGAGCTAACATCCCCAAGATCCCCGCAAATGCTATCAAGGCACCGACATTGACAACGGGAATTCCCATGGCGATCATAACGGGAGCGACGAGTCCCCCACCGCTCAAAACCGCTGCGGTTGAAGATCCCGTTATCATTCCAGGAAACATCGCAATGACCGACATAAAGAAGATCATCCAGTTGGGATGCTTGTGGAAAATTTTTATGGTGTGGTTTCTAAAAGCCTCCATCGTACCCGCATCCTGTAATAATTTCATAAAAATCATGGCACAGGCAATCACCATAATTGTATCCAAATACCCGAACATCCCCTCTACAAGGTGTCGAACATCGAACCCAACGCCAGAGATTAACATCCCCAAGACGCTAGCAGAAACGAGAGAGATCGCAACCGTCAGGCGAAATAGAAAGCAACCTGCGATAAAAACGCCGACCATAACAAGAAAAATGATAAATTCAGACATTAACTAATCCTTTGCTACTCTTAAAAGAACAGCTCTTTGACTTCGATATTTTTACGTTATGCCGTGCGCAAGAGACCATCTTCACCGAGACCATATTCTCAAGGTTTCGATCCTATCGACGTGTACGGCGAGAATGCCAAACCGAAGCATCAATAGGCGAGTGCTTTACCGTCCCTTCGTGGGTCGGCTCCAGCGTGAATCT
>CAZATZ010000141.1:0-2673 GCA_964488175.1 uncultured Spirochaetales bacterium | reverse complement strand
CATCAATAGGCGAGTGCTTTACCGTCCCTTCGTGGGTCGGCTCCAGCGTGAATCTCCCCCGATTGGGAATCGATGGTAATTCCTTGAGCTCCTCCAAAATAGGCGTCATACTCCCCTCGGATATCGATCCCGTGTCCCATCTCTCTCAGCTCGTCTAAAACAGATTCTGGAATTCGATCTTCAACTTTCAGATCTCCCTGAGCGTACTGGTTTATTCTTGGGGCATTTATCGCCTCTTGTATATCCATATCGTAATCAATGATATTGCTCAAAATCAGTGCCACCGTTGTTATTATTCTCGGTCCACCAGGAGAGCCTAAGGTCATAACCGGTTTGCTATCTTTCGATAGGATAACGGGAGTCATCGAGCTTAACGGTTTTTTTCTAGGTTCGATAGAGTTAGCCGAGCCAGGTTTACCGACAAAGTCCCCCATTTCGTCGTTGAGGATGACCCCTGTTCCGGGAACAACAACTCCGCTACCAAAAAATTGCTCGATGGTTTTTGTTACGGAGACGATATTTCCCTGTGAGTCAACAACCGAAAAATGGGTGGTCGACGCACTTTCATACGGCCAAGGGTCAGCGACCATCTCAACGTTATTATTGGCCATTGTGAGATCAATTTTTGCCACAAGTTCTTTGGCGTACTCTTTAGAGGTGAGTCCGATAAGCGGAACGTCCACAAAGTCGGTATCGGCCATGTAGGAGGAGCGATCGTTGTACATGAGCTTCATCACCTCTGCCCACAAATGCATCCTTTCGGCACTTTCAAACGAAATTTCACCACCCAAATCGTAATTTTCCATCATATTCAACATCTGAATGACGTGTGCCCCACCCGAGCTAGGAGGAGAGACCGATAGAATTTCATACCCTTTGTAAACGCCCTTCACGGGTTCTCTTAGCGAGACTTCGTACTGCGCTAGATCCTCTTCGGAGATAATCCCTCCGTTAGCGGCCATCTCTGCGGCTATTTTTTGTGCGATCTCCCCTTTGTAAAATCCGTCGGCACCTTGATCTCTGATAATTTTGAGAGTGGCGGCTAAATCTTTATTCGCATGGATATCGCCCGCAGTGAGGGGAAGTCCGTCTTTAAAGAAGACCTTCGCCGACTCGGGAAATTGGTTGAGTTTCTCAAAACTGTTTGTCAACATCGTGGCGTACTTCTCGCTGATAGGAAAGCCATTCTCTGCGAAATAGATACTCTCATCCATCACACCAGCTCGATCCATCGTTCCGTAGTTTTCCAGAGCGTAGAGCAACCCTTTGACCTCTCCAGGAACGGCGACCGAGAGGTGTCCGACGTGGTTTAAATCTTTGACAATTTCGCCGTCAGAGCCGAGATACATCTCTGCGGTCGCAGCCAAAGGTGCCATCTCACGAAAATCAACAAAGATCTCCTCGCCCGTTTCTGCCAGACGAATAAGCATAAATCCACCACCGCCAAGTCCAGAGGCGTTTGGTTCAAAGACTCCCAACGCAAACCCCGTGGCGACGGCAGCGTCGATTGCGTTACCCCCCGCCTCAAGGACTCTTAATCCCACTTTTGAGGCGTAGGCGTTCGCCGAGGTGACCGAACCGTTGGTTCCTATCGCATCCCTGACACTCAAATCACTCTCTTCGGGCGAGAGAACAAAGGGAGAGGACATCGCCTCCTCCGTCGCCTTCTGACAGCCGACGAAAACGAACAGAAGTAGTGCCGTCAGCAAAACAACCGACAAGCTCTTTCTTGAGACCATCTTTTTGAAAAATTGTTCCATCTTAAAAGTCCTCACTTTTTCAATAAATTAGAATTTTATCTTTAAGAGTAAGAACTCCTAAAAATATATTTTTGATTTCTAGGATTCTTTTTTATACAGAGTTGAGAGATCTCCGAACTCAATCTCCCAATCCCTATCGGAGGTCTCCATCCCAAAATGTTTCAAGATGATCCTCGTAATCTGAATTTGTTGGTTGACCCGAACCTCTAACGGATTGGGGCGGGCGGTCTCTATGGTAAAGACTCCTCTGCCCATCACGTTCGACACGTAGTCATTAAGAGAGGTTCTCGTCGGCGGACCGATAAAGGTGAAGGGAACCTCTGCCAACTCCATTTTATTAAATTCGTCCAACACCTCGAGGACAAAAAAAGGATTGTCATTGACGTCCTCAAAAATGAGCGTGTTCCCCATGCGTGGTGGCGTCGTGTAAAAATCTCTCGACTCATGGTTATCAATGATAAAAATAGGGTCGAACTCTTCGATTATCGCAATCACCTCTTTCGCCAGACTCTCGAGGGGATTAGAAGGGGGATCAACGAGATAGGAGCGATTCATATTGAGCTTCATCTCTCCGTGCGAGGTTCGAGAACCGCTCTGAATCGCCTGTTCGTTCAGGCGGGGTATCACAAGTAATTTTCCCGCTTCAGGGGGATAGGACAACATGATCTCAGCGGCGACAAACCCAGCGGTCTCGTCTCCGTGAGTCCCCCCGACAATCATCAGACGAGGACCAGGAAGACCCGAGTCCAAGAGATAACTGGGGGTCTCTTCGGCAGAGCCTTTAGCCAGCACTTTGAATAGGTATTGGTTGCGGCCTAAAAGAGTCTCGTCAAAGGACAAAGATAGACTCTCTTCTGCACTCACCCCTTTGTCAGACTCTCTGCACCCAGAAAGAAGAACGAAGAGGGCGACA
>CAZATZ010000140.1:2222-5151 GCA_964488175.1 uncultured Spirochaetales bacterium | reverse complement strand
TGGCAGAGAACACCAATCACCCCCCCTCGGTAAAAATTCCCTCCGTCAACCTTCTCCTCTGCGACGAGAGGGTAACTCAGTGGTACGAGACCCTCTCACGACCTCTCGTCAAAAAAATTATCCAAGAGTATCTCGACGAGCTAAGGGGTTCAACAAAGACCTCCCCCCAAAACATCACCCCAAATATCACTCAAAACATCATCGAAAATATCTCGGATATCTGCGCCCGTAAAAATAGAGAGCGACACCAACCCGTTATCAACGCAACGGGTATCTCTCTACACACCAATCTAGGACGCTCTCCCCTCCCCCCCTCCGTCTGGGAAAAAGCCTCTCTCACGAACACGAGGTACTCCTCTCTTGAGTTTAACCTAGTCAGTGGCAAACGGGGCGTTCGTAGCGGATTGACCACAGAGCTACTCACCCTCCTCACGGGGGCGGAGGACTCTCTCGTCGTCAACAATAACGCCGCCTCACTCTACCTCATCTTAAACCAGTTTGCCAAAGAGAGAGAGGTTCTCGTCTCACGGGGTGAGCAGGTGCAGATAGGTGGGGGGTTTCGCATCCCCGAGATCTTGCAGGAGGCGAACGCCAAACTCGTCGAGGTGGGAACGACCAACGTCACAACCCTCGACGACTACCTAAAAGCGGTCACACCGATGACGGGAGTAGCCCTCTTGGTACACACCTCCAACTACCAGATCCGAGGATTTACCCAGAAACCCGACCTCAGAGAGCTACGAAAATCTCTCACCAAGGAGATTCCCATCGTCGTCGATCAAGGCTCAGGCGTCACGACAGAGAAGATACCCGAAGAGACGAGAGTCCGCCAGTACCTCAAACAGGGCGCCAACCTCGTCGCCTTCTCGGGCGATAAAATTTTAGGTGGTCCGCAAGCGGGTATCATCGTTGGAGAGAGAGCGTTGATCTCCCGTCTCAAAAAAGATCCTCTCTACCGCGTCCTTCGTGTCGGAAAGTGCGTCTCTACCCTCTTAGAAAACACCTTAATCGCAAAACTCAATCAGACTCAAAATCCAGATCAAAACCTAGCTGAAAACCGAGAAGAGGAGAGAAGTGCCGCCGAGAGAGCTCTCGCTCTGACCCCCCAAAAGTTAAGAGATCGGGGAGAGAAGATCCTCAGCCTTCTCGATAAAAAAGAGAGTAAAATCACCCTCGTCGACTCCTCTTGGTCTCTCGGAGGGGGAACCACGCCAGACACCGACTTCGACTCTCTCTCTCTTCGCTTAGCCCCCCCCGCCGACCTCAACCCCAACGAAATCGCCGATCGGTTGCGAAGAGAGGCCACGCCGATTATCGGTGTGATTCACAAAGGGGGGGTCGAGATCAATTTGGCGACGCTCTTTGACGATGAACTCCCCCTCATCGCCGCCGCCCTCAAAAAGTTATACTCAGAAAAATCTCCAGAGGGAAATAGAGACAAAGAAAAGCAAAAAGATTGAACAAGCCACCTCTCCCGTGTACAATCTAGCCGATGAAAATTCCAAAAAACACAGAGGGAAAAATAACGTTTAAAGTCGAAGGGAAGTAGAACCAATCACGGGGTAGGCAGAGATATCGTTGGGAATCCTCACGAGGGAGAGAACTTCTCCCCTCTCGATATCCCGTTCGATATCCCGTTTTGGATTCCGTTTTGGCTAAAAATGTGCCTCCTGTTTTTCTCGTGCAAAAGAACACCAAGAGAACATCAAGATATCCTCAATCACCTGACAAAAAGATTAAGCTCCAAGAGAGAGAGCGTATTTTCTCAAAAAATAATAAAACAGAATCTAACAACAGAATCTAACACAAGATGAGGTCTTTATGGAAAAAAGCAAAAGCCCAAAAGAGAAAGAAGAGTCTTTAAAGTTAACAAGGCTCCAACTTGAGAAGCAGTTTGGGAAGGGTTCTCTCATGAAATTGGGTGAACAAGAGCTGGCTAAGATTGAGAGTATCCCAACCGGCTCTATTCTTCTCGATGAGGCTCTAGGGGTCGGCGGTCTTCCCCGTGGGCGAATTATCGAGATATACGGCCCTGAGTCTTCGGGTAAGACAACGATAGCCCTGCACGCGATCGCCGAAGCGCAAAAGGCGGGGGGAGTTGCGGCGTTTATCGATGCTGAACACGCCTTAGATCCTGTCTACGCAGAAAAAATCGGGGTAAATACGCAAGAGTTATGGGTCTCACAACCCGACACGGGCGAGCAGGCTCTGGAGATAGCGGAGTCGCTGATCCGCTCTGGTTCGGTCGATATTATCGTCGTCGACTCCGTGGCAGCCCTTGTTCCTCAGGCGGAGATCGATGGAGAGATGGGAGATACCCACGTCGGATTGCAGGCTCGACTGATGAGCCAAGCCCTCAGAAAACTGACCGCTCTTATCTCAAAGTCGAACTCCGTCTTAATCTTTATCAATCAGATTCGAATGAAAATTGGGGTTCTCTTTGGAAATCCCGAGACGACCACGGGAGGAAATGCTCTCAAATTTTACTCTTCGGTCCGTCTTGATGTGCGAAAAATAGAGAGTATCTCCCAAGCCAAAGATGATTTTATCGGCAATCGCATACGAATTAAAGTCGTAAAAAACAAGGTCGCTCCCCCCTTTAAAAAGGTCGAGACGGAGCTCTATTTCAATAAGGGAATCTCGTACTACGGCGGTCTTCTTGATAGTGCCATCCAACACGAAATTCTCCAAAAGAGTGGAAGTTGGTACTCTTGGGGAGAGGAAAAAGTTGGGCAGGGAAAAGAGAACGCTGTCAAATTTTTAGAGGAGAACAGAGATCGTAGCCAAGAGCTTGAAAAAAAGTTGCGGTACATGATCTTTGAAGAGCCGATTGAGAGGGCTGATGCGGCACGAAAGGCGAAGAGAGAGGCGGTAGAAAAAAAAGAACCTCCGCTTGATCCCAAAAAAATGGACCCAAAAAAAACATAAA
>CAZATZ010000140.1:0-2122 GCA_964488175.1 uncultured Spirochaetales bacterium | reverse complement strand
AGATTTAAAACGGGTTATGTCTTACCGGAACGCGAGAACTCGAGAGGTGTTCCCAGTAGGTATCGGTGATATTCATCAGGCGATCAAAGTCTCTCACCCAAAATCCATTGGGGTGTATCTCAATAATTTTCTGCCGATTGATGCTATTCTTTAGCTTCTCTCGATCAAGGGCTCTCTCATACTCAAAAAACCCGACCAGTCCGTAATCGTGGAAGGGGATAAAGACCTTAGGGAGTAAGTAGGAGATATTTTTCAGTTTTAGAAAGACTCGAATCGCCAGATAGGTACGGATATCTTTGGAGGAGAAGTGGTGGAGATGGTGAAAATAGAGACCGTAGAGACTTGCCCGCGCGATATTGATAATAAAACCGCTAAACATCTGGGGAGACTGACTTAAAAAAGTTGCGGCTTCAGCCGTGCTTAGATGTTGAAGACGAACGGGATTCAACGCAATCGCAACGTAGTTGAAAGATTTATTGAAGAGGTAAGACTCGGGATTTAAACACGACCCCTCAGATAAGAGAAATTTTAAAGATAGTATCTTCTTCGACTCGATGTCAAAGAGACCAACCTCTCCCTCCAAAATAAAACAGAGAGTGTCCTCCTCGTGGCCGTAACACTGGATCATCTCTCCCTCCTTGTGCAGAGACTCTCTTTGAAAATAGCTCTCGGGGTGGGTTCTTTTTTCCCTCTCCTCTCCAATGGCTTTCACTCGGCGGCTCTCGGATTTTTGATACTCCTCACACCACAGGGGTAGCCCTGAAGAGTACTCTATCTCATAGAAGGCTATCAGGGAGTTGAGATTCTCTTCTGAGATCTGATGAAAAAAGAGATCCTTTTGGAAATAGAACATGAGATCGATCAATTTTCTCTTCGATACTGACTTGTTATAGTGGAGAATATTACTTCTCTCAAAGAGGGGTTTTTCCAAATTGAGACAGAGATTGAGATACCGTGAAAAAAAAGATTCTAGATTTCTCTTGTCCTCAATAAAAGAGAAGAAGTCTTTAAGCGAGAGAATTAAGACCTCACAATCATCAATCGCCCTCGCGCAGATAAGAGACTTCGTTCGACTCAAGGAGAAGAGAATTCCTAGAAAATCTCCTGGGCCTACCACGTGCCGAGAGAGTCTCTCCAAATAAAAAAACTCGACCTCTACCGACCCTTTCTCAATAAGATAGACCTCGCTTAAAATCTCATCATCAAATATAATAACAGATTCTTTTTTATAGGATTTTTTTCTCATTTCAGCTCCACTAAATCTATAGAAAGTATCTCTAAAATATCTGACTCCGTCGAAGTCCCAGAGAACCTAAAAAAGAGTTCATCATCTCTTACTAAAAGATTCTTACAAATAATTCACATTTTATGGATTGTTTTCTTTTTAGAATCAATTCAATTTTTTCAACCAACTTCTTTCTAAAAAAAGAGAGACAAGGACGATTTTATTGTAGAATAGTACGCCCAGCCTCCACAAAGAGAAAAAAAGACCGTTTACACGAATACGATTTTCAAGTACTCTATAGAGGTATGTCTTATGAAATCACAGCCTCACGAAAAAGACCTCAGGAGTTCGACCGTCTCGCAGGACAGAAGACGGTTGTCGAGTCCTTGCAAGGATCGATCGAGAACGAGACGATCGCCCATGCGTATCTCTTCTTTGGTCCACGGGGAGTCGGAAAGACCTCTTCGGCGAGAATTTTGGCGCGTTCTCTCAACTGCGAAAAGGGCCCGACGATTCACCCCTGCTCCGAGTGTAGTTCGTGTCAGGAGGTCAAGGCGGGTAATAGCCTCGATGTGATCGAGATCGACGGAGCCTCCCACACCGGTGTCAATGATGTTCGAGAGATCAAGGAGGAGGTACGTTTCCCCCCCGTTCACGGACGCTACAAGATCTACATCATCGATGAGGTTCACATGCTCTCCAATAGTGCCTTTAACGCCCTATTGAAGACGATCGAAGAGCCACCAGAGTATATTATTTTTATCTTTGCTACGACCGAGATTCACAAGGTACCGCAGACCATCAAATCGAGGTGCCAGCAGTTCAATTTCCGTCTTATCGAAGATCAAGAAATTGTCTCTCTTCTCGCTGAGAGTTGCGAGGAGCTAGGATTGAGCC
>CAZATZ010000139.1:0-5155 GCA_964488175.1 uncultured Spirochaetales bacterium | reverse complement strand
GTCTGTTTAAACAGGGAGTGAAAATTCTCTATGCAAGATCCTCATGAATAGAGTGCTCGGCTGTGCCATCGCTAGAGTTAGCGGGATTAATCACCGAGATCGAGCGAAGTTGTTTCAATCTCTCTCGTCTGCTGAAGAGTTCACTTCACTCACTCTCTTAGACGTGCGAGACCTCCTCAAGAAAAAGGTAAGAGAGCCGTGGGAGCCGACTCTCTGGCTAAAAGAGAGCGAGAGAGAGGTGGAACTCTGTGAAAGAGAGTCCGTCGCTCAGATTTTTTTAACGGAGGAGGGGTATCCTGCGAGTCTCAAAGAGATCGCCAACCCCCCTTTTCTCCTCTATTTAAAAGGAAACTTACCCCCCGACTTTGCCCACTCACTAGCCATCGTTGGAACCCGTTCTCCGACGGAATCGGCGAAACAGGTCGCCTTTGAGTTCGCGCTTGAGGCGACGGCGAACGGGTTTCACGTCATCTCTGGGGGCGCCAACGGGATCGACTCCTGCTCCCATCTGGGGGCGCTGGCCTTAACGGGCAAAACCACTATCGTCATGGGTAGCGGATTTCACCACCTCTTTCCTAGAGAACAGAGGGTGATGATGGAGAGAGTCTTATCGTACGGTGGTGGGTGGTTGAGTGAGTACGCCCCTTGGATCTCTCCCCGTACCTACCACTTTCCACAACGCAACCGTATCGTGGTGGGACTCGTACGAGCTGTCTTAATTGTAGAGGCTCCGAAACGCTCAGGAGCGATGATTACCGCCTTTAATGCCGTTGATGAGGGGCGTGAGCTACTCGTTCACGAAGAGGGAGTCACGGGCGTTAACCGTGAAGGCGGGTCGGTTCTCTCAGAGCTTGGCGCTCAGGAGGTTCGTTCTTTCTGTGAAACAGCACGCCAGTGGCGTTACCCCTGCCGTCCCCTGCGACGAACGCTTTTCTCTCCGGGAGGGAGTACGACGCTTCAGGGGATGATCGATGAGATTGAGATGGAGAAGAACCACCAAGTCGTTCGCTACCAAAACACCCTCTACGAATTGGAGAGTATTTAGAACTAGTTACTTAGAGGTACTCTGAGAGAGAACTCTCTTTCGTAGCGGAAGTGAGAGTAGATAGAGAGTACCCATGAGCAGGACGAGCAGAGGGGCCAGCGGAAGGTTCAATTGAAAGCCGAGATAGAAAGAGATGAGACCGCTAAAGAGAAAGAGAAGAGAGCTATAGAGCATCGTTTTTTTGAGAGAGCCGCAGAAGGGTTGAACCGTCATGGGGGGAATACTCAGGACGGCAACGACGAGGATAATTCCAATCCCCTGCGTTAAAGCGATCGTTGTGATCGCCAAGGCGAGGCGGCTCGTGAGACGAATCGCTGTCAAGGAGATTCCCTTGGCCTGTAAAAACTCACCGTCAAAGAGAGACGCATTGAGGTACGGGTAGAAGAGTCTCAGAAGAATCAGAAGGATGGCACTCCACACAAGAGCAAAATTTCTCTCCCCTTTGGTGATGAGGAGTAGGTCTCCTAGTAGGTAGGAATCGGGGCTTATCTTGGTAGGACTAAGAGCCATAAAAAGAACCCCGATCGCCATCCCCGAGGCCCATAATAGACTGAAAAGAGCGTCTGAGTTCTCTCGGAAATATCGCTCGACAAGGGTGATGCAGAGAAGAGAGAAAAAACCGGCGAGATAACTCCCCAGCGTAGGAGAAAACCAGCTGAAGAGAGGAGAGATCGCCGAGAGGTAGAGAGAGAGTCCAATTCCACCGAGAATCGTGTGTCCGATCGTGGCGGCGAGATAGGTCGAGTGACTGACCGTAATGTACGAGCCAGAGACCCCCACTGCGACGCTGATAAAGAGGAGGAAGAGGACGGAATCTCTTAAGAGAGAGAGGTTTGGATCGAAGAGAAGGGTGAAGAAATCATAGTTCATGAGACGGTATCTCTATTTTCTGAGAGTGATCGATACGGCGGTAAGAGTTTTTTAGAATGGCGTGAAGTTTCTCTGGATTGAGTGTCGTTGTCGGGTGGTTTTCGACCACTCGATCGACGCAGAGAACGGTGTCGACGGAGTGGGAGACGAGTTGGAGATCGTGGCTGACGAGAAGGGTTGTGACCTCCCCCTTTAATCTGGCGAGAAGAGCGTAAAACTCCGCCTCCGCAGCGGTATCCAGTCCAGCTGTCGGTTCGTCCAAGATTAAAACCTCGGGTCTATCGACGAGGGCTCGTGCGATGAGAACTCGCCGGTTCTCTCCTCCTGATAACTCATCAAACCGACTCCGACGGAGGGGAAGAAGTTGAACGAGATTTAAAGCTCTCTCTACTTTTTCCTGTTCACTCTCCCGCTCTTGTTTGCGAGATCTCCCCCATGAGAGAGATAGGCGAGGGGTGAGTAGACCCGTCCTGACAACCTCTTCGACGGTGATGGGGTATCTCTTTTCACCTCTTTGAATCTGCGGAAGGTAGCCGATTTTTGACCGAAATTGTTTGGGGGACTCTCCAAAGAAAGAGATATACCCTCGGTTGGGTTTTAATTCCCCGAGGAGTAATTTGACAAGCGTCGTCTTACCGCCCCCGTTTGGTCCGACAAGGCAGACGAAACTCCCCCTCTCTACGTGGACGTGAACCTCTGTGAGAACGGGAGCCTCGGGGTAGTAGCTAAAAGAGAGATCCTCTAGGCGAATCTGAGATCTCGCCTCTTCTGTGTCTAGCGTCTCACTCATCAAGTATCATTTCTGAGAGAATTTTTTGAATATTATCTCGCCAGTCGTAGTTATTTGGCTCAAAGTACTTCGCCTCTTTTTGGCTTTCTTCGCTTAAAATGGTAATCTCTTTTTGGTGCGTTTTTTGCTCTAATGAGGTTACCCAGAAGTAGCGGTTGGGACTCTCTTTGAGTTCCGTCAAAAAGTGATTGGCGTCGTTGAGACTAGCGGTGTGGGCGTGTGCTTCAAAGGCGACCGACTCTAGGTTTAGATTATCGGCGAGAGGAGAGAATCCTCCGTGATAGAAAAAGATCGTCTGGATCTTCGTGGTTCGCTCTCTCCACTCCTCGCTATCTCTCTCAATCTCTTGAATCAGCTCGTTCCGATTCTTTGAAATAAGAGAGATGAAATCGTCTCTCTCTTGTGAAGAGGTTTCAGATGAATCTTCTTCGATTAGCTCAATGAGAAGGTCGCCGATTATCTCGGTGGCTCGTGCCATCGTTGAGAAGTTTAACCAGTAGTGAAGATCTTCGGATAACTCATGCTCCTCATGTTCTTCATGTTCTTCATGTTCTTCATGTTCTTCAGCATGAGAATCCTGATCCCCCTCAGCATGAGAATCTTGATGTTCCTCAGTATGAAAATCCTCATGCCCCTCGGAGAGAAGGAGGCAGAGATCTTCGTAACGGATTGATAACGAGCTTTTAATGACCTCTTCAAAACCCCGCTCAAATCCACACCCAATGGCGATGTAGAGAGAGCTGTTTTGGAGCGTGATGAGATCTTCGGAGCTGAGTGAGAGTTCGTGGAGATCGTCCCCCTCTCGAAAGAGAGAGTTCGACTGCAATTTCCCCTCGGTCAGTTCATCGACGATCGACTGGAAGGGGGGGAGCGTTGTGATGACCTGTTTTTCAAAGAGAGGGGTCATCGCAGTCTCTTGAGAAGAGTCTTCTTTTGTCGAACGAGTACACCCTACGATGAAAAACGAGAGAGAGAGCAGAGAGTAGAGATAGAGTCGTCTCATCGGTCGTTGTTCTCGGGTGGTTCGTGGCATTTTCTTCTTCCTTTCTTTTAAAAATAGATCTTCCTCCCCCTCTTTTATGGGAGGAGGTAAGCCGGTTGAGTCTACGGAATGTTTTTTAAGATGGCAAGAGAAAAGGTGAAGAAAAGGTGATAAAACTCTCTTTTCTTTTGAGACTCATCCGTTAGAAATATTTTATTGAAAACCTCTAAAGGGTATCTCTAAAATCTTACTTTTAGAAAATATTAGAAGTTAGATTTATTACAAAAAAACAATATATTATGATACGTCATCTTTGGGGCTACTGAGTAGGACTTGGATCGGCGAGAGTGGGTCTTTGAGAAGAACTCTTGTTGGGAGTCTTGAGTTGAAGGCTCGGTGATGAATCTTGACTCTCTTGATTTTCAGGGGTCTCTGTTGACTGGCTCTCTGTTTCGGTCGCTGGTAATCCGTGCAAGGTGCGAATGAGTGCGTTGAAGAGGTCTTCTTGATTAATGGGTTCCTGTCCCTGAGTCTTGCTTAATCTCCTTAATTTGGGAATTAACTCTTCTAGCTCCTCTTTCTGCTCTGGAGGGGTCTCCTCTGGGGTGAAAGAGCGGAGGTAGGTCTCGTAGTCGTCTGCGGCGAGTCCGTAAGATTTCTGTTCTAGGTAGGCATTTCCTCGGTTGAGGTGGATCTCTCTCGTGTAGAGACTCTTCGCAAGAAGAGTGTCGTAGAGGGAGATGGCGGTCTCGACCTCCTGTGTTGAGAAATAGTTATTGGCTAGATTAAACTCAAATTTTGAGCGGTAGTCGATGCCTTTGGGACTCTGTTCTTCTGGGGGTGGTTCAACTCCCCCCGCAGGTGTTGCTGTGGTTTCTGGTGTGGTTTTTGCTGTGGCATTTGGTACACCTTGGCTCGCTCTTTCTTGAGTCACTTTTTCGGCGGTCTCTTCTCCTTCAGGGAGGATGAATTCTCCCGCCTCTAACTTCTGGAGTCCCTCTTTAAGGAGAGTGATCGCCTTGGTCGGCTGGTCTGTCTTCTGGTAGAGAAGACTGAGGGCTAGGTAGAGATCTGGATTTTGAGAGCCTTTTTGATAGGACTCTTCAAAGTAGGAGATCGCATCCGTGTCTCGTCCATCACGCACCGCCCTGAGTCCCGCTTCGTAGTAGAAATCCTCTTGGCTAAAAAGCGCTAAGTTTAAGAGAGAGAGCGACGCAGAGAGAAAAACGACTCTTTTCAAAAGAGATCGAGAGAGAGAAGATAGGGGATTCTTTGAGTTTATATTGATATTTTCTATCTCCTAAATATCGTCTACTGCTATCTATTAATAGTATCGACGGAATTTTACCGAATAGGTACCTCTAAAAATTTCTTTTTCACTTCTAACTCGTTATATTCTGAAATCGGCTTTTAAGAGGTACCAACGGGCACCTCTTAAAAACCCTTTTTCATTTCTAACTCGATCTTT
>CAZATZ010000138.1:0-5210 GCA_964488175.1 uncultured Spirochaetales bacterium | reverse complement strand
CCGCTTTAGAGAGATGACACACAAGCAGAGAGTACAGACGGTAATGAGAAAACTAACGAAAAAAATACTGAGGTCTTAAGGCGGGTCGTCTCTCAAGACTCTGTTTTAAAACAAGCGAAGAAATTTTTGGGAGGTAGCCTGTATTTAGTTCCCCTCAAAAAGAGGTGTCTCGGCTCGATACGTTGACTCATCGAAAAGATATGATACAATAGAAGATAGAAGTGAGAGGGCAATGTAGAGGATAACCTAGAGGCAAGATGCTAAGCCCGAAATCCGAGAGAGAGGGGAGAGAGAAGACGATGGAAAAAAAGAACGAGTGGGAAGAGAGATACGCCGATCTAGTTCTTAGAAGTGGTATCAATCTACAGAAGGGTCAGAAGGTTCAAATCACTGTTTGGGCGACGAACTACGATTTTGCTAGAACACTGGCAACCCGTGCCTATCAGCTGGGTGCCTCTTACGTGAACGTCTCTGTTAAAGATAACTACCTCACGAGAGAACGTATTTTACACTCATCCGTTGAGGAGTTAGAGTATTTTACGACGGCTGAGACGGTCTTGTCTCAGGAGCAGGCCTCTGGAGATTGGGCCTTTCTCAGTATCGACGGAACCGCAGAGAGTGACGTCTTATCGGGGTTAGAGGCGGAGAAGTTAAGTCAAATAACGCAGAGTAAGGAGGTCGCACGTAAAGCTCTCAGACCTCATCTGATGTCCGATAAACTTCCGTGGTGTGTTATCGCAGCCCCCACGACGACTTGGGCGAAAAAGGTCTTAGGGCCAGAGGCGACAAAAGAGAGTTTAATCGAGCTTTTAACCCCTATCTTACGCCTTGATCACTCCGATCCCGTGCAAGCGTGGAAAGAGCACTCCCAGAAATTACAACAGAGAAGCGCGCGACTAAACGCACTGGGACTGAAAGAGATCCGATTGCGAGACTCCGAGAGCGATCTGACTATCGGTTTAGTCCAAGAAGTTCTCTGGAAGGGGGGGGGATCCCAGCTTCCCAATACACGAGGGTTTATACCAAATATTCCGACCGAAGAGGTCTACACACTCCCCGATTTTTCAAAGACGCGGGGACGAGTGACGGTGAAGAAACCGGTCACCGTTCTCGGCAACCTCGTTGAAGGGGCTTGGTTTGAGTTTGAGGCGGGTGTCGTCGTGAAACACGGTGCGAAAAAAAATCAAGCAGCACTCGATGCGTTTCTTGAGATAGACGAGGGGGCTAGACGATTGGGAGAGCTCGCCTTAGTCGATCGAAAATCTCCTATCTATCAATCCAACGCTATCTTCTCCTCGATTCTCTACGATGAGAACGCCGCCTCCCACATCGCTTTAGGAAATGGTTACCCCTCATGTCTGACGAAAGAGGCACTAAATAGCGGAAAACCTGTGAGCGAGTTTGGGTGTAATCAGTCGATGATGCACACCGATTTTATGATAGGCTCTGACGATATGGAGGTCACGGGGGTGACCTATTCTGGTGAGAGTGTACTTTTGATGAAAGAGTGCCTTTTTACCGAGACGATAGGGTAGGAGAGGTGTCTTCAGAGGAAAAAATTTTCGTGGTGAAGCTGGGGGGAAGTACTCTGGCGAGAAAAGAGACTCTCTCCTCTTTTGCACAAGAGGTCTCACAACTGAGTAGAAAGGGTCGTCTTGTCGTCGTTCACGGGGGAGGCCCTGTGATTAACCACCTCCTTGATCGCTTGCACTTAGAGAGCCACTTTGAAAAGGGACTCCGTGTTACGACTGAGGAGACTCTCTGGGCGACTCAGATGGCTCTCTCGGGCGATGTCAACAAAGAGATCGTTCGAGCGTTGCAAAAGAAGAGTATCCCCTCTGTGGGAATTAGTGGCGTCGATGGTGGGTTACTTGAGGCTGTGATAAAAGAGGAGGGGCGACTCGGTCTGGTAGGGACTCCTCAGCGGGTCAATCCCTTCCTTCTCCTCCAACTACTAGACTCTGGCTTTACCCCTGTGATCTCGCCCATCTGCAGTGATCGAGAGGGGGAGACGCTCTACAACGTTAACGCCGATGAGGTCGCCATGGCCTTAGCCAAATCGCTCAACGCCTACCGCCTTCTCTTTCTCACGAATGTAAACGGCGTGCTAGCTGATCCAAAGGAGAAAGAGAGTACCATCTCTCGACTAAATCGACGAGAGGCGGAAAGGTTGATAGAAGAGGGCGTTATCTCGGGGGGGATGATTCCCAAGATACGGGAGTGTTTGGAGGCGGTCGAGGGGGGAGTCAGCTCTGTGGCTATCGTCAATGAAGACTCTTGCCTCCCTCTCTCTCAATGGCTAGAATCAGAGGAGTTTCCCTCGGCGGCGGGGGGAACCCTAATTCATACGGATTGACAAATTCTTTGCGAATCAATCGCCTGATAGACCTCTTCAGATGAGAGGGGATTAAGAAAGACAGAGAGAAGAGTTCTCTTCTGTACACTGAGAAAACGAGAAAAGGGGAAAGGAAAAATCGAATGAAGAAAAAAGCGTTGATCACAGGAATTTCTGGACAAGACGGCTCCTACTTGGCGGAGTCTCTCTTAGAAAAGGGGTACGAGGTTCACGGAATTCTACGAAGATCCTCCTCCTTTAACACCTCAAGGATTGAACACCTCTACATAGAGGATCTCATTGAGGATATGCACAAGGAGAAAAAACTCACTCTCCACTACGGGGACATGACCGATTCGAGTAATTTAATTCGACTCGTGCAGCAGATTCGACCCTCCGAGATCTACAACTTAGCCGCTCAATCTCACGTAAAAGTCTCCTTTGAGGTTCCTGAGTATACCGCAGATTCCGACGCCCTAGGAACCCTCCGTCTCTTAGAGGCGGTTCGATTACTAGGAATGGAGAAGGAGGTCAGAATCTATCAAGCCTCGACCTCTGAGCTATACGGAAAGGTTCAAGAGATACCCCAGAGTGAGACGACCCCCTTCTACCCCCGATCACCCTACGCCGTCGCAAAACAGTACGCATTTTGGATTACAAAAAACTACCGCGAATCGTACGGTATGTTCGCCGTCAACGGGATTCTCTTCAACCACGAATCAGAGCGGAGAGGGGAGACCTTTGTAACGAGAAAGATATCCCTCGCCGCCGCTAGAATCGCTCAAGGGTATCAGAAAAAATTATACCTCGGGAATCTTAACGCCAAGAGAGATTGGGGACACGCAAGGGACTACGTCGAGTGTATGTGGTTGATGTTGCAACACGACTCTCCCGAAGATTTTGTGATCGCCACGGGGGAGCAGTACACCGTAAGAGAGTTCGTCGCTCTCGCCTTTCAAGAGGCGGGAATTGAGTTAACCTTTGAGGGTGAGGGGATGGAAGAGAGGGGGATCGACTCACAAGGAAATGTACTCCTAGAGGTCTCCCCCGAGTACTTCCGACCAGCGGAGGTTGAGACACTTCTCGGTGATCCGAGCAAGGCGAAAAAGGTTCTCGGTTGGAATCCTAGAAATACCTCTTTTGAGACGTTGGTAAAAGGGATGGTAAAACACGATCTTATCTTTACGAAAAAACAACACGAGGCGAGGATTCGGAGCTAAGTTGAGAGAGAGCAGAAGCGTATCGATGAGAAGAGAGATAGAAGAGGTCTTCCCTCGTATTTATATGGTTTCGATCCCGATTCCTAATAGCTCCTTAAAAAATATTAACGTCTATTTTATCAAGGGAGAGGAGAGGACGCTTGTTCTCGACCCAGGGTACAACACGCAAGAGACTCTCAAGATCTTTTACGAGACGATTGACCACCTCGGTATCGATGAGAAGAAGATCGATTTTTGCCTCTCCCACGCACACCCCGATCACTTCGGCATGTTGTTGATCCACCCCTTTCCCCACGCCAAAAAATGGGCGCCGAAGAGGGAGGGAGAGAGAGCTAACCGTCTCGCTACGGGTGAAGACGCAGAGAGCGTGCGAGAGGTCGGCAGATTGCTCGGACTCTCCTCCGAAACGTTGCGGGAGCTAGAGAGGTCTCGTAGCCTCTTTTCAGGGAGTGAGGCTCCGCTGAGATACGACCCTATAGAGGAGGGTGATCTCTTGGAGTACGCAGGGTACTCTCTTCGTGTCATCCACTCTCCCGGACACACCCCCGACCTCATTACCCTCTACGAGGAGAAGCACAAAATCTTTTTCTCGACCGATCACGTCTTGGGGGAGATCTCTCCCAATATCGCCTTCTCAAGAGAGGTAGAAAATCCCTTGGGTCTCTATTTGGAGAGTCTCAAAGAGGTTAAAAGATGGGAGGCTCTAAAGGTCTTCGCCTCTCATCGGAAGATAAATTTTGATCTACAGAGTCGCTGCGACGAACTGATCGCAGGACACGAAGAGCGACTCAACGAGGTTGAAGAGATTCTCTCATGGCAAAAAAATCAGAGTGTCTATGAGATAGCGACGCAGATTGCGTGGAAGATACAGGTGAAAGAGTTCGACGAACTCACGGCGATGCACAAATATCTTGCGGTCTCCGAGACGATGTCACTTCTCAGACTCCTCAAAGAGAGAGGAACGGCTCAAGAACGAGAAGAGATGGGTGTCGCCTACTGGTCTTAAAACTCGATTTTAGAAAATAAAGATAAAATTTTTAAGAGGTGGCACCCTCTAATCGAGCAAGAGAGAGAGCATTCGGCGAAGAGGTTCAGCGGCTCCCCAGAGAAGTTGATCTCCGACGGTAAAACCGGTGAGATAGTTCTCCCCCATGCGCAGTTTACGCAGTCGCCCAACGGGAACGGTTAGCTCTCCCGAGACGCTGGCTGGTGTTAGCTCGGTGATGGTCGCCTCTCTCTCATTGGGGACGAGAGTCGTCCACTCGCTCGTCGTTTCGATAATCTCTTCGATCTCACGGAGAGGGATATTTTCACGTAGTTTGATCGTCACCGCTTGGCTATGGCACCGCATCGAACCGACACGAACGCAGAGACCGTCGATCGGAATCGGAGAGATCGCAGGGAGAGGGGGATTTGACATCAGAATCTTGTTCGTCTCGACAAACCCTTTCCACTCCTCACGGCTCATTCCGTCTTCGACCTCTTTATCGATCCACGGCAGAAGACTTCCCGCCAGAGGCGCCCCAAAAGCGTCTTTGGGAAACTCCTCAGCCCGCAATCTCTGCGTAATCTCCTTATCGAGGGAGAGGATCGCTTTCGCAGGATCAAGGAGAGTCGCTCTCTCGTCGGAGAGAAAACCCATCTGTGAGATCAAC
>CAZATZ010000137.1:0-5311 GCA_964488175.1 uncultured Spirochaetales bacterium | reverse complement strand
AAAACCCTTTTTCATTTCTAACTCGATCTTTTCTGAAATCGACTTTTTAGAGGTCACACCAATAAAGATCTTGTTCGCAGGCGGGGAATTCAGTACCATGCAAAGAATGGAATCTGAAGAAATAGAAGAAAACTCTTTCGAGGAAAAAATACTCTCTGGAGAGTTAAGCGACCTCTCAGAAGAGGGGAGAGAGAATCGTATCCGTCCCCAGCAACTGAGCGATTTTAAGGGACAGAAGAAACTTAAAGAAAATTTAGAGATCTTTATCACGGCGGCTAGCGAGAGAGAAGAACCGCTTGATCACGTCTTTATCTCAGGGCCTCCAGGGTTGGGCAAGACGACGTTGGCGAATATTGTCGCAAAGGAGTTAGGCGCTGAGTTGAGAGTCTCCTCGGCACCCGCCCTCGATAAGCCCAAGGATCTAGCCGGTATTCTAACGACGTTGCCTGTGCGAGGGGTCTTTTTTATCGATGAGATCCACCGGTTGAGACCAGCTGTCGAAGAGATGCTCTACGTCGCAATGGAGGACTACGAACTGGATTGGATCATCGGGCAAGGCCCTGCGGCTAGAACGATTCGAATCCCCTTACCCCCCTTTACTCTCATTGGTGCGACGACGAAGCCGGGAAAGGTCTCCACCCCGCTCTACACTCGGTTTGGCATCACCCAGCGGATCCAGTACTACTCCCCAGAGGAGTTACAGCAGATCGTTTTACGAACGGCTTGGTTGCTCGAAGTAAAGATAGAACCTACAGCCGTGAACCTCCTTGCGCAGTGCAGTCGGGGGACTCCACGAGTGGCGAACCGTCTCTTGAGGCGGATGCGAGACTTTGCCCAAGTCCAGACAGATGGGACGATCACTCTTAAACTCGTTCAAGAAGGTCTCAAGCGATTGCAGATAGACGAGAGAGGTTTAGAAGAGCTTGATAGAGAGATCTTAAGGACGATTATCGAGAAATACGAGGGAGGCCCCGTGGGGGCAGAGACGCTGGCGATCTCCGTCTCTGAGAGTATTGAGACCCTCGAAGATTTCTACGAACCGTATCTGATTCAACAGGGATTTTTACAGAGAACTCCACGAGGACGAATGATTACCAACCTCGCTTACGAGCATCTGAATATAAAGAGGCGCGACGATGTATACCAAGACCTTTTCGTTTGATCTCCCCCAAGAGCTGATCGCTCAGTACCCCCTCAAAGAGAGAAGCGACTCCCGTTTAATGCACCTCGACTGCTCCGAGAGTTCGCTCTCACACCACCTATTTAGAGAACTTCCCGATCTATTGCCCAAAGACGCTCTCCTGATCTTTAATAACACCAAGGTCAGAAAAGTGCGACTCAAAGCGGAGACGGAGGGGGGAGCGAGTGTAGAACTCTTTTTTCTCGAGGCGTGCGGAGGTGATGAGTGGCTCGTCCTTCTCTCACGTGCGAAACGTCATAAAATCGGTCGTGAACTCCTCCTCCCCGAAGAGCTAAGGGTGCAGATAACGGGTATCGAAGAGGGAGGGGAGAGAAGAGTCAAACTCTCTCGAGCGATGTCAGAGAGTGAGTTTGAGAGCTATCTTGAGAGAAATGGAGGGGTTCCTCTGCCCCCCTATATGCGAAGAGATCCAGAGAACGAGGACTTGGAGCGATACCAAACCGTCTACGCCCGTTTCAGCGGTTCGGCGGCGGCTCCGACGGCGGGTTTACACTTTAGCGAAGAGAGTTTTCGGGAGCTAGAGGCACGGGGAATCGAGTCTAGTTTTATTACGTTGCACGTCGGGATGGGAACGTTTGCCCCCATTCGTAGTGAACGTCTCGAAGATCATCAGATGCACCGTGAAATGTTTGAGATCGAGGAGGCGGAGGCGGTAAAAATCGCTCAAGCGAAGCGGGAAAAGAGACCGATAATCGCTGTCGGTACGACGGTTATTCGCACTTTAGAATCGGCGTGGAGTGAGGAGGAGAAAACTCTGCGAGTGGGAAAACAGAGTACCGATCTCTTCATCTCTCCAGGGTATCAATTCGGTCTTGTCGATGGAATTTTCACCAATTTCCACACCCCCGAGTCCTCTCTCATGGTTCTCATCTCGACCTTTGCTGGCGTCGATTTCCTTAAAGAGGCGTACCAACAGGCGATTGAAGAGAGGTACCGTTTTTTCTCCTATGGAGACTGTATGTTACTGACAAAGTAGGGAAGTGAAAACGGAGTTTTACCGAGAAGTGAAAAAGAGTTTTTTAGAGGGGGGCAGAACTTCTTCTCTTAGACCGTATTTCTTGGACGTATTACTGTCGAGAGAGGTTGCTACGTTAGAGAACGCCCTTTAAGCGGTATCCTTCCTGCTTCTTGAGGGTTTTAAAGGGGTGATTGTCCAATACGTTCGGATACCACCCGTCCCAGAGTTCGAGATCAATCAGATTTACCGCAGGAGTGTAGTTAAGCGGGATCACCTGCCCCGAGTCAAGAAGGTGCTGTTCTGCACTCGTCAGAGCGTTCAATCTCAGGATGGCAGAACTGGTCATCGAATTTTTCAAATACTTGTCGTAGACGGGATCCGCATACTCGGAATAGTTAAGACTACTCTTGCTCTCCCACATCTGTAAGAAGGTCATGGGGTCGGGAAAATCACCGATCCAAGATAAGGCACCGAGGGTGTATTTGGCGTACTTCAGCTCATTGTAATACTCAGCCCAAGGAATCAAGTCGATCACAACTTTTACGTTTAAGAAAGACTCCCAAGACTCTTTGATTAGCTGGCTAATGGGATCTACTTCATCACCGGGAATCAAGAGAGTTATATCGGGAAGAGAGTCTTCTGTGGAGTATCCAGAACGACTTAAATACTCTTCTGCCTTTTTTACATCTTGAGTATTAATGCCTCGAACCCCACGGTAGCTATCATAGGCGGGAACTAGGGTATTCGCAGGAAGATACGATTGAGAGCGCATTTTATCGAGAGGAAGCAGGTTGATCAGAGCTAACCGAACATTCGGGTCGTTGTAGACCTCGTTTTGGTTTGAGAAATAGAAAAAAGAGGTCGCAAAGAGTGGGTTGATAATAACCGGCTTCGCAGAATAGAGTTCATCAAAGACGACGTTCCCGCTCGCCACCCAGTCGATCTCCCCTCGATTAAACTTCTCCGTGATAATCTCTTTATCATCTTCCAATAAGATTTTGACCACTGGAACAGAGACCGCTGCGTGATCCCAGTAATACGGATTCTTCTTTAATGTTACGTACTTCTCTTTCTCTTCTGCTACGTAGTAGGGGCCATTTCCGACGACCTCGGGGGTACTCTCCGCTAATCCATAAACGGGAACAAAGGAGACCGCTCCGACAATCTGTAAAAAATAGGGTGTCGGCTCTGAGAGAGTAATTTTTAACGTCTTTTCATCCAAGACCTCAATCCCAACGATATCGGAGGTGGCTGTTGGATCGGTGCGAAACTCTTTGGCACCCATGACCGTATCGAGTAAAGAGGCGTACTCCGCCTCTTTACCTATGCGCAGGAGAGTCAACCAACTCCGTTTGATGTCTTCTGCCGTCAGAGGAGTCCCGTTTGAGAAGAATAGTTTATCTTGCAAAGAGAACGTATACTCTTTCAAATCGGAGGAGGTTTTCCAAGACTTCGCAACCCCAGGTTCTACCGAGAGCGTCTTTGCGTTGTAGCTAACAAGCCCCTCGTAGACGGCGCTATAAATTTGAGACTCGCTGGTTGAAAAGGTGAGGTGAGGATCCCATTTTATATCAAAGGGTGAGAAACTCGCAACAAAAATATCTTTTTCTTGAACCTCACCAAGTTCTTGTTTCTCCTCTTGTGCCTGTAGTTTTGTTAGTGGTAATAGGAGTGAAATGCTAAAGAAGAGCATTAAAAAAAGGGGGATTCCTCCGTGTGTTTGGACTAACATTCTCCTCATCGTTCTCTCTCCTCAAGCTGATACAACCCGCTCCAAGCTTCATCAAATGGAATGCTGACTTCTATTTCATTCTCTCCCTTAACCTCAAATGTTACCTCTTGGTATAGATTACTCAAGAAAGTGCTACGAAGTAAGAGATAGAATCGATACGACCCAATAGGCGATAAAGAACGTATCGAATACGGAGTCATAAAATCACTAGAATCTAAATACAGAATATCTTCTCGAAAATCAAAGAAAAGACTATTTTTTGGGCTAGTTTTTGAGAGCCATAGCCCTTTTTCCAGAAAAAGGTTTATTTGATCCCTCTCAAGAGTTGGGAAATTATCTAATCGTTGAAAATTTGGCTCTTCAATAGAGTTTGTCTCTTCTCGTGCCAAAAAGAACTTCTGAGTTTCGGAGTTATAGAGGTAGATTTCACTTTGATAACTTATCCCATCTTTCGCAACAATAACCACTTCAATCTCGAAAGGATCTCTTTCTGGGTGAATCAGAGGAGAGTTATCTGTGACGAGAGAGAGAAGCTCGGTGTAAGGGGGAAGGTCGTCTGTCGTTGAATTTTCCAGAATCATTGGTCCACTTAAAATACGCAACTCACTCTTTTTGTCGTTGGTATTCGTTACAATAATATCAAGAATTGAGTCGCCCGTTACTTCGAGTTGCCGAACAACAACATCGGTAGGAGTTCCTTCAAAGGTGTAGCGATTATCCAGTCGGTAGGTCTCAAGAGCGTCGTAGAAGTTGAGAAAGAGAAGTTCAAAAAAATCCTCCTCCTCTTTGGAATTTTTCACTAAAAGGATTTTCTGCGAAAAATCACCACCAAGCGTGGAAAACTCAAACCCATTTACTGGAATCATATTTTCGGGGAGGCGAATATCATCGAAGAGACTCTTTGTTTTAGTATCTAACGCTTTAATAGGGGCTAGAATTCCCTGTTCCGTCTCGGTAGCTTCTTTGTCTGTTCCTTGTGCCTCTTTTCGATCTCCTTTCGTACACCCAAGGAAAAGGAGAGTAAAAAAGAGGGGGAGAACATATAAAGAAAAGAGCTTTTTTCTTGTCAAAAAATACTTCCTTTTTTTGAGGTCTTACTTTATTCCCATACAAGTTCATCAGACCAGATAACACAACGAATTTGCGAAACTACGAATTCTCGAGGCAACAAGAGGAAAGAAAACCGTATTTCTTTTAATTTGTCTCTCTGGCTGGAAAGAGATTTCCCTCTTCAAAAAAAGGGAAAAACTCTTCATCTACGTAGAGATACCCTTAGGTGGAGGTGGAATATTTTCTGTATTCTATCAAAAATAAAAATTGATGGATAGCCTAAAACGTGATAAAAACTAGTTTGCTTATAAAGGTTACCTCTAAACACTCTATTTTAGAAAATAAAGGGTACTCTAAAGAAGGATTTTTT
>CAZATZ010000136.1:2469-5382 GCA_964488175.1 uncultured Spirochaetales bacterium | reverse complement strand
GTGATGATGATGGAGAACTCTTTGAATTAGAGGGCTGATTTGTGGAAAAGCAAAAGAAGCAACCCTCTTGTGGGGTTGCTTTTTTTTTGGTCTAAAGAATTTTTTGAAAATCAAATTTAAAAAGATTGAGTTGTTCTAGATGTTTTCAGAGGTGGTCTTAAATCAATCACCGTCGAGTTAAACATCATCGCATCCGATGAATTTTAAGGAGTTATATAGATGTCCTCAAAAGAAAGTGGTTTTGTTGATAAGGTTATTCTTTCTGCGACTCTCGTCGTCTTAACCTTACTCTTAAGTGCCTTTATCTTTTTCACTGAGGTATTGGGACGTTTTTTCAATACCCTGTACCAGTTCTTTATCTTCGATATTGGTATTCTCTACCAAGTAGGAACGATTCTCTGCTTTGGGATCGTTCTCTACTTCATCTTCGGTCGCTACCACCAGATCCGATTTGGAGGAGAGGACGCCAAACCAGAGTTTAACTACCTCTCTTGGCTTACGATGTTCTTCTGTTCAGGAATGGGTTCGGCTCTCCTCTACTGGTCGATGAATGAGTGGCCTAACTACTACGGGGCGGGAGGATCTCTCCCCTTTGGAAAAGGTCCAGAAGAGATTGAGACGCTACTCATCGCCGTCGCCTATCCTATCTTTCACCGAGCAGCCGTCCCTTGGGCGGTTTACATTATTCTCGCCTATCCCATGGGTTACATGTATTGGAACATGAAAAAGAAAAATCTCAATCTCAGTACCTCCTGTTACCGAGTTTTAGGGGTGAGAAATACGACGGGTTGGCGAGGTTCTCTCATCGATTTTCTCTTGATTTTTGGGCTTTTAGGGGCGACGGCGAGTAGTTTTGCTTCGAGTACTCCTCTCTTATCCCAGCTCATCAGTAAGATTTTTCACCTCCCTTTGACGCTCTCTTTAAATGTAGTTATCTTCAGTATCTGGATCCTCATCTTCTCTCTCTCCGTCTTCCTAGGCTTAAACCGAGGAATTAAACAACTAAGTAACCTCAACATCTTTTTAGTCGGATTACTCTGTTTGGCTATCTTGATCTTAGGACCGGGAAAATTTATTCTAGATTTTTTCTTTGACGTGACGGGAACCCTTCTCTTCTACTTCCCCAAGATGCTCTTTTCGACCGAGAGTCTGCGTCCCTCGACCCTTCCTCAAGAGTGGACCATTTTTAATTGGGCTTGGTACTTCGCCTACGCTCCGTACATGGGAATGTTTACCGCTCGCATTTCACGGGGACGAACGTTTCGTGAGTTGGGAATCGCCGTTCTCTTTATCGGCTCTCTTGGCTCGGCGATCGTCGTCGGGATTTTGGCTGGAAACTCTGTCTATCTAACGAAGAAAGAGAGTCCCTATGTTCAAAAAGAGATCTCTTCGGGGGAGAGTTACGAGTACGTCACCTCGCCTGAGGGCGAGTATAACTTCTACGACGTCTTTAGCGATAAAGAGGGACTGAGAATGACGGAATCGAGAGAGGTGATTCCCACGGCACATAAAAATGAGGCGGTGATTGGAACCCTCACGACTCTCCCTTTTTCTGGGATTCTCCTCTTTCTCTTTACGGTCACGATCTTTATCTTTGGAGCGACCTCCCTCGACTCGTCGGCGTACACACTCTCGCTCATTAGTCTACAACAAGGGAGCAAAAGAGAGGAGCCTCCCTTGTGGTTGCGTCTTTCATGGGCATTTTTCCTCTCGACAGGATCGATTGTCGTCATTTCGCTAGGGGGTCTGGTCGCCTTAAAAACGAGTTCGTTATTGACAGGGTTTCCGATTATGATCTTCGTCTTTATCTCTTTAGCCTCTCTTTTTAAGGCGTTGAGAGAGAACGAATAAAAGAGTTTTTGAGAGGTACCCAAAAAAGAGTAGACGAAAAAAAGGAGTCAAAATGGCAAAAAAAATACGGTTTTTAGACGGCGGAATGGGACGTGAACTCCAGCGAATAGGCGCTCCCTTTCGACAACCAGAGTGGTCCGCTTTTTCTCTCATGAAAGCCCCCGAACTGGTTCGTCAAGTTCACGAAAATTTTCTAGAGGCGGGGGCGGAGATCCTCACGACCAATAGTTATGCGGTGGTTCCCTTTCATCTTGGACGGGAGAGGTTTGAGAGGGAGGGGAGAGAGCTGGCTACGTTGAGCGGTCAACTCGCCGCCGCCGCCCGAGACCGCTTTTTGAAAGAGAAAAAAGAGAGAGATGGTGAGAGGCTCGAGGATAAAATCTCGATCGCAGGCGGTCTCCCGCCCCTTTTCGGTTCGTACGCAACCGAGAGATTTGAGGAAGAGAACGCAGCGAGGTACGCCGATACTCTCATCGAGGCGTTGGAACCATTTTGTGATCTCTGGCTGGTAGAGACTCTCTCGACGTGGCAAGAGACGGAGTGTTATCTCCAGCGATTGCAGAAGAGAGCGAGTCAAAAACCGATCTACCTCTCTTTTGCCGTATCACCAAAAGAGGAGGCTCAGGGCGAGGAGATTTTACTCTGCGGAAATGAGAGACTCTCAGCCGTCTTGCAACGAGTCGCCCAGTGGAGAGAGGAGTCGCAGGAGAGTGAACGGTTAGCGGGGATTTTACTCAACTGCAGTCCACCTCAGCGTATTTCACAGGGGATAAAAATTTTAGCGGACTCCCCCCTGCGAGACCTCCCGTACGGAGGATACGCCAACGCCTTTAACCCTAAACCCGAGAATAAGAAGGCCAACTCTGGAGTGACGACCATGAATGAGGAGTTAACCCCTCAGAGATACGCCAACTTCGCCCAAGAGTGGGTCTCAGACGGAAGTTCTCTCTTAGGGGGGTGTTGTGGAATCGGGCCAGAGCATATTCGAAAATTACGAGAATCTTTTGGCGAGCTTTAGCGGTCTCATTTAAAGCGTATTTCACGATTAGACCAAGATTAGAC
>CAZATZ010000136.1:0-2369 GCA_964488175.1 uncultured Spirochaetales bacterium | reverse complement strand
TAGACCAAGATTAGACAAAGAAGGTAAAATCCAGCCAGAGGAAGATCGTTGCGATAATCAGAGTTAAGATCATCACGGCAAATCCGTACTTGGTAAATTGTAGAAAAGAGATTTTAAATCCACTCTTTTCAGCGATTCCAATCGAGACAACGTTGGCGGAGGCTCCGATGAGGGTTCCGTTTCCTCCGAAACAGGCACCCAGAGAGAGCGACCACCACAAGGGTTCGATGGCGTGAGCGCCCAAGGTCTCACCGAGGCGGTGGATCAGAGGGATCATCGTCGCCACGTAGGGAATATTATCAACAAAGGCGGAGAAGAGTCCCGATACCCACAAGATAACGAAGGCGGTTTTTTCGATATCGCCATTCGCCCAGTTTAAAACGTACTCAGCCGCCGCCTCCATCGCCCCCGTCTCGACAAGACCGCCGACGAGGATAAAGAGACCGATAAAAAAGAAGATCGTTCCCCACTCGATCTCCGCCAATACCTTGTCGACGTTATCTGAACTCGCTAAAAGAAGGAGGATAGAGGCGCCAATAAAGGCGATAGTCGACGCCTCTAAGTCGAGAAATCCGTGAAAGAGAAATCCCAAAATCACACACCCTAAGACGGAGAGAGATTTCACTAGCAATTTCTTGTCGGTAATCGAACGCGACTCATCAAACTCCATGATTCTCGCCTTTTGAATCGCAGAGACCTTTAGTTTATTTCGAAAAAGAACGGCGATGATACAAGAGAGAAGGATAAGAGTGACGAGAACAACGGGGCCTAGGTAGACCAAGAACTCCATAAAACTAATCCCCGCCGAGGCCCCGATCATGATGTTGGGGGGATCTCCGATAAGGGTCGCTGTACCACCGATATTTGAAGCGATAACGATAGAGATAACGAAGGGAACGGGGGAGACTCCCAGCTCTATGGCGATCAAGATCGTCACAGGAATAATAATCATAACGGTTGTTACATTATCCAAGAAGGCGGAGAAGAGGGCGCAGATGAGTGAGAGCAAAATGAGAATGCGAACAGGCTCTCCTTTGGCGAATTTCGCCGCTTTAATCGCAACATACTGAAAGACTCCGCTCTCTTTTGTAATATTGACGATGACCATCATACTCACAAGAAGGAAGATGACGTGCCAATCAACGGATTCAATCGCCGATTCCATATTGAGGATCTTTAGCGCAAGAAAGAGACCAGCCCCGAAGAGTACCAAGACCGTTTTGTTGACAACCTCGGTCAAGATAGAGAGGTAGATAACAGAGAAGAGTAGCACAGCAATAAGCATCATCGACATATCGTTAACCTCTCAATACTTTATTTAAGAAATCCATAATCGAAACAACTCCGATGAGATTTCGACCCTCAACCACGGCAATATTTCTCCGTTTATGTTTTGTAAATTCAAAGGCAGCCTCGGCGAGACTCGTCTCACGATTAAAGACGACCTCAGGCTCAACCATAACCTCTTTGACCTTGATCGTATCCTCCTCCTTAAAGAGTCGTTCCAGAGGAGAGAAGGCACTCAGAAATTGAAGACCGCCGGCTTGGCGGGCGTACTCGGGGATCCCCTCTTCCAGAAGCATCACGACGTTGATCTCTCCGAGTAAATTTTGATTCTCATCAATCACAGCTGCGTACCCCGTCTTGTGCTTGTAGAAGAGGTCGGCCAACTCCTTGATAGAACTCTCTGCGGAGATAGAGACCACCTCGTCCATCATAATGGCCTCGATCGTAGCCTTCTCTTTAATGCGGATATCTTTTTCGTTAAAAAGAGAGAGGAGAGAGGAGGGGGTCTCACACTCCTGCACCTTGGTAAAAAGAGCGTCATCTCCCACGAGCTTCGCTAGCGTGGCGAGAATATTTAAATAGACATCGGGAAGATTTTTTGAGGTCAGGATAAGAACGATAATCTTGACCTCAACTCCCTCATCCGTAAACGGTTCTTGGGGGGTGAGGATTCCGATGAGAATATCGTCGAGATCGTCGATTCGGGCGTGAGGTAAGAATAATCCATTGCCCAGATACGTTCCTCCCAACTCCTCTCTCTTCTTGATCTCCTCTTCGATTTTTTGAGTCTCTCCTAAAAATTTATAATTTTTAACAAAAGCGGAGAAGAGTTGATCAACCCCCTCTTTTTTTGTCTTGATATCTCTCTTTGTGAGTAAAAAATCTCTGTTCAAAAGATTTGTGAGTCTCATAATTCCTCCTAATTCTAGATCTCTTTATCGTAACGTATTAACGTAACTGAGTAAAGATTGAGAGACCTTTTGCCACTTGAGGGGATCTCTAAAAGTCAATTTTCAGAAAAGAACGCCCAGAGATGAAAACGGGTTTTTTAGAGGTACCCTTGCTATTCATCATATCTCAAG
>CAZATZ010000135.1:0-5386 GCA_964488175.1 uncultured Spirochaetales bacterium | reverse complement strand
AGAGAGTAATTCAGGCTCCGCTTTCGCCTCGTGCCACGCGACTAAAGAGTCTGGGTTGAGGTAGTCTTTGTACTCTTTTCCCTCCTCTAGTTGATTCATGTTCTCTCTGGTAAAGAGGTGGTTATAGTCGTTGACACGGCAGGAAAGAGCCGTCGAAGCCCCCACCCAATGGATGGTTCCCTTTACCTTACGCCCATCGGGGGTATTCGCCCCGTAGGATTCGGGATCGTAGGTGCAGAGGATCTCAGAAATCTCTCCCTTCTCGTCGTAGAGAACCTCCGTCGCCGTCACGTAGTAGGCGTGTTTTAGGCGGACTTCTCGACCGATACCGAGACGAAAGTACTTCTTGGGAGGATCGAGCTTAAAGTCGGAACGCTCGATGTAGATCTCTCTTTCAAAGGGGAGTTTACGCTCTCCCATCTCTGGATTTTTTGGGTGAAATTCTCCGGTAAAAAACTCTTTTTTCTCCGCAGGGTAGTTGGTGATGGTCAATTTGATCGGATCTAAGACGACCATCGCCCGAGGAGCACTCCGATTTAACTCATCTCTGATAAAGAAGAAGAGGTACTCGATATCAACGACACTCTCGACTTTTGTGACTCCTATCGCTCGGCAGAAATCTCGAATCGCTGAGGAGGTGATCCCACGACGACGCATCCCGCTAATGGTGGGCATTCGGGGGTCATTCCACCCGTCGACGAGATTCGTTTCGACAAAGTTGAGAAGGTGCCGCTTGCTCATCACGGTGTAGGTCAGGTTCAGACGAGAAAATTCGTACTGCTTGGGACGGTGGGGAAGGGTGACATTATCGAGAAACCAGTCGTAAAGAGGGCGGTGATTTTCAAATTCCAAGGTACAGATGGAGTGTGTTACCCCCTCAATCGCATCTTCAAACCCGTGAGCGAAGTCGTACATCGGGTATATCACCCACTTATCACCGACTCGCTGGTGGGGTATCTTTCTGATTCGGTAGATGATGGGGTCACGCAGGTTTATATTATCGCTCTTCATGTCGATCTTGGCTCGTAAAACAGCCGCCCCCTCTTCAAATTCTCCCGCCCGCATTCTTTCAAAGAGGTTCCGATTTTCTTGGGGAGTTCTCTCTCGATACGGTGACTCCTCTCCCGAGGTGGTGGGGGTACCTCTCGTCTCACGAATCTGCTCAAAGCTCTGCTCATCGACGTACGCCTTTGAGTTATCGATGAGTTCTAACGCCCACTCGTAAAATCGCTCAAAGTAGTCGGAGGCGTAAAGAACTCGATCCTTGAGAGAGTACCCCAACCATTCGACGTCTTTAATGATACCTTGAACGTACTCTTCACTCTCTTTTATCGGGTTGGTATCATCAAATCGAAGATGGCAAGAGCCGTTAAACTCCTCGGCGAGAGAGAAGTTTAAACAGATAGATTTGGCGTGACCTACGTGTAAGTAGCCGTTTGGTTCTGGCGGAAATCGAGTCTGGAGTCGAAACTCATCCCCGAATCTCTCTCGATCTTTTTGTATGATGGTGCGGATGAAGTCGTTACCTCGCAGACTCTCTTTTGACTCTTCTGACATGCTACTAAAATCCTCTGGGCTTACGGGTGTTTAGAGAGCGATTTTGAACACCGCCCTCTTTTTATACGTTTCATAAAATATACTGATAATTCTTCTCCACTCTGCACTCTATGTCAAGAGAGTTGATTAGGATTCGGAGATTATTTCTCGTAAGAGAGGGAGAACGGCGAGAAGAGTTCGAGACTCTCACGACTCTATTTCACCTCTTTTTAGAGGTACTCTAGGAAGTGACCTCTTCACACCTCTTCCTAAAAACTGCATAATCAGAGAGTTATTTTAGGGGTGGCTTTTAATCGTATCTAGACTCAGAGCTGAGATCCCCTTCTTTTCAGAGATCTCTCCTTTTGAAAGAGGTCTATCATAAATCGAGGTTGGCAGATGATTTTTTTAGATGTGGTCGATATGCAGCAAGGTTTTATGGACGCAAAGGGAACTCTGGCTCTCTCAGAGATCGGAGATCTGAGAGAGAGAGCGAATCGATTCTTTTCACAAATTCCGTCTAATCTCTTTGAGTTTGTCCTCTTTAAAATGGACACTCACTTTGAAGAGGAGTACAAGAGATCTCCCGAGAGTGAAGAGTTCCCCTTTCATTGCGGATTCGATACCTTCGATTGGCAACTGGCAGTCGATCCCTCTCTTCTTGAAACGAGAGAGATTCGCACGTGGTTTCTCCTCAAAAATCGGTTTGATTTTTGGCAAGATACCGCTCTCATCTCCGCTCCCATCTCTCTAGAGGACGCAAGAGAGAGCGCAGCGTACCAGACTCTTTTCTCAGTTATCGAAGATCTCCAATTCTCACAGAAGAGGGAGTTGATTCTCCGTGACGCCTTTTTTAAGAGATACCCGCCGAATGAGTGCGAAGTCTACCTCATGGGAGTCGCCAGCGATTACTGCAATCGTTACGCAATGGAGGGGTATTTACAGCGCGGATACCGAGTCACTATCTTAGAAGATTTAACCTGTGGAATCGCTCTTCAAACCGGCGATGTTATCGCTGAGGAATGCTACGCCACCTATCGATCCTCTGGAAAACTCAGGGTTATGAACTCCTCCTCTCTTCTGGGTACTCAGTAGGAGTCGCATCGATGCGGAAAAAAGGATTTAATGATAAACGGGTGACGATTATGGGGCTAGGACTTCACGGAGGGGGAGTCGCTTCGGCTCGGTTTCTCGTCCAAAGAGGGGCGAACCTACTTATCACCGATCTCCGAGACGCTGAGACGTTAAAGTCGAGTATCGAGACGTTGGAAACCTCTCTCACGGACGAAGAGAGGGGTCGTCTCTCCTACCGTCTGGCAGAGCATAGAGACGAGGATTTTTTATCCGCTGATTTTATCGTCAAGAATCCCGCTGTGCGTTTGGACAATCGCTATGTCCGCTTAGCTAAAGTCGTGGAGAGTGACCTCACCCTCTTTTTTAAAGGGGTCGAAGAGAGAGGGATTGAGCCGACCTATATCGGTGTCACGGGAAGCAAGGGAAAGTCGACGACGGTCTGTGCGTTAGAGCATATCTTAAAACGGGTACTCCCCGAGAGAGAGATCTTTTTAGGGGGGAATATCACTCGATCTCCGCTAACGTTTATCGAGGAGATCACCTCCGATTCTATCGTTATTCTCGAACTCTCCTCGTGGCAACTGCGGGATCTCAGGGGGTGCGATGCCTTTCGACTCCACTTCGGAGCGATTACCAACCTTTTTCACGAACACCAAGACGCCTATCTCGACTTTCAAGAGTATTTTAACGAGAAAGCGGAGCTGGTCAAAGGTCTGAGGGAGGGGGGTGTTTTATTTCTTCCCGAAGGCGAGTGGGGAGAGAGGTTTTCTCAATTTCTTCCCAAGCAAAATACCACTCTGCAAAATACCTCAACCCGTTTCTACACCGTTCCTAACGCTCACTCGTCCCAAGAGAGATCTTCTCAAGAGAGATCATGGGAAGAGGTCTACGCATCGGGAGAGTCACTCATCGCGCAACCGACTCTCTTGCGAGGCGAGATGAACCAGATGAATCTCCGCTTCGCCGCTCTCTTGGCACGCAGTGTTACGGGTTCTCCTCAGGGGATCGCTCAAGCCGCTCAATCCTTTGGCGGAATTCCCCACCGCTTGGAGATGGTCTCTCGTCTAAACGGGATTGAATACTGCAACGATAGTGCCTCGACGATGCCCGAGGCGGTGCGTCAAGCGGTTCTCTCATTTGAGCCGACTCAGACGATTTTAATCTTGGGGGGAAAGGATAAAAAATCCGACTACACCCCTCTCTTGGATCCCGTCTTTGGTCAGCTGAGAGGTATCTTCTTGCTTGCGGGAAGTGCCGCCCCCTTTATGGAACAACGCTTTCGAGAGAACGGCGTCGCCTTTGAGAGCGTGAAGAACTTGGAAGAGGGGGTTCGGCGGGCTTCAGCCGTTTTACAAAAGGGGGAGACTCTTCTCTTCAGTCCTGGTAGCTCCTCTTTTGAGCAGTACAACCACGAATTTGAACGGGGGGACGCCTTCAAAGCCTTGGTGTTACAGGAGACCTCTTAATGAAGAGAGTTTGAATCTTTTGTCCACATAAAAAACTTCCCCATCATTAAAAATAGGAGTATGGGTATAAAAAGGAGCCATTTTACAGGAAAATAATCCAACAGAATGTAAGCTAGATACATCACCAAAATAGCGAATCCTCTTCCGAATATCTCTGTGATCGAAAAAGCTTGAGCGAAGACACCGTCTTTTTCAAATACGCTCAAATAAGCCTCTATTTGCGGTAATACTAATGAAATAAAACCGTGCATGATGACAAAGAAAAACATAGCGAGATAAAGAAAAGAGTTGTTGCCGCTCTTTTCGCTAAAAAGAAGGAATCCCATAGACATGAGGAGACTCAAAGCTCCCCAAAAAGATGATTTTGTACCGACAGAATGAAAGTCTTTTTTATGAACAACGTGACTAAAGAGACCCTTAGAGATAAAAATAAGTGAATATAAAAGAGCTAGCAAGATACCGTTTGCACTAGAATAATCTTGTATCGTTTCAATTTTATCGCTAATAAATATGGGTTGCCAAAAATGATAAAATACTTGAAAAGACCCCATAAAGGCGATGACAACCGCAGAGTATAAGAGCCAACTTTTATTTTTAAATAGTGAGAAGATTTTTGCTCTGTTCTCTTGAAAACTTTTGATGGGGGAGAGAGGGCGACTCTCTTGTTTTTCTGCGTTGGGAGTCTTGATATACAGTATCAAAGGTATAATAAAGAGTACAAAGCTTATAAAAAAGACAATTTCAAAACTCTTGGTGACATACGCGATAAAGATACCAATATTGCCAGTTATTACGCTAAGTAGATTACTGATTTTTGTAATTTTATGGGCTGATTTGCTATACTTCTGATCGCATCTCTGTGTGATGTCTCTCAGCCATGACTCTCTAGAACCCGTGATCAAAGATCCGCCTACAGCGTGTAGTGTTTCAGCGATAGCTAGGAGGAGGAAAGACGAAAAGAGAGCCATGAAAAGAAAATATAAAGAGGTAAAGAGAGAGCCTAAAAGAACAACGATTTTTGGTCCCAATTTATCGGAAAAATATGAGCTAGGGTATTCAAAGAGAAAGGCACCGACATTAAAAAATAATTGTAAGAGAGCAAATTCTTGCAAGCTTAAACCTTTTTCAAGTATAAAGAAAAGACCTATTGCCCCTGTCATCATCCTTATCGCATAAAAGCTTGCGTTTGCGTAAATAATATAGTTGAGGTATTTTTGCACTAGAACTCTCCCCTCACTCGAGGTATAACAAACCTTGGGATTGACGGAAAAGTCGAGCTAGAAATGAGAAGAGATTTTTAGAGATATAAC
>CAZATZ010000134.1:0-5400 GCA_964488175.1 uncultured Spirochaetales bacterium | reverse complement strand
GTTTAAATTTTCATTGATTAAGTTTAACACGAGAACTCAATGAGTTCAACCCTTGTAATCCCCCCTAAAAAGGGGCCGAGGTGTAAGATTGAAGTGTATTTTTTACGATTAATCCGAGAATCGTTTGCGTGCGATGAATTAAACAAACCGAAGAACGATTTTATTGATATACCGTTTTATTGATATCCTGTAGAGAAATCCTTACCATTGATAGAATTATTCAAAAAAAGGTAGGTAAAGTATCTATGCAGAGAACGACTCAAAAGAGTGAGTTAAAATTACTTAAACGTATCCAGAAAAATGAGGGAACAGAGGCCTATCTCTACCACTACCTCGCCAAGAGGGAGAAGAGAGAGGAGAACCAGAGGGTTTTTGAAAAACTGGCACAAATCGATGAGACCCACGTCCAATTCTGGAAGCGGTACACCAAGGTAGAGATAAAACCAAACTGGGTGGCGATCTTTTTCTCTCTCCTCTTTGTTCGTCTCTTGGGGATAACCTTCACCCTAAAATTTATCGAGAAGGGGGAGGAAAAGAGTAAACAGATCTATGAAAAACTCTCACTCCCCGACAAAGAGATGCTCGCACTCGTCGCCAAAGAGCAGGAAGAGGAGAAGATTTTAATCGATGTCTTGAGTGAAGAGAAACTAAAGTACATGGGGGCGATCGTCCTCGGATTAAACGACGCACTTGTCGAGTTGACGGGAGCGTTGGCTGGGTTTACCTTCGCGCTTCAGGACACAAAGTTGATCGCAATCGCCGGTCTTGTCACGGGGGTTGCCGCCTCTCTTTCGATGGCTTCCTCCAACTATTTGGCGGAGAAAACGGAGAAAAAGGGGGAGAACTCCCCTCTCAAGAGTGCCTTCTATACGGGGATAGCGTACTTGCTCACGGTCGTCGTTCTTGTCCTCCCCTATCTCTTTCTTGCGAACTTTTATATCGCTCTGATTTTTACCCTCTTGGGGGGAGCGTGTATTATCGCCGTCTTCAATTACTACTACTCAATCACTCGCTCACAGCCATTTTTTCACCGCTTTTTCGAGATGATCTCGATCAATGTTGTGGTGAGTCTCATCTCTTTTGGTATCGGATATTTACTGAGAACCACCCTCAAAATATAGCCCTCTCCCTCGGCTGAAATCTAGTTAAGACTCAACCGTATAGAGAGAGAGTCGAGATTGTCCGTAGCTCTTCATCTTTATCCGTGTGAGCGACCCCTCGTTATCCGAGAGATCCTCTTTTCTCGGATGGTGCAAGATGATCAGTCCCCCCTCTGCCAAGAGGTTATTTTCAATCAGAGGGGCAAAGAGTTCGGATTTTTTGGGTCGAGAAAAGGGGGGGTCTAGGTAGATAATGTCGTAGGGTTCGCCGACGTTGACCGATGAAAAGAAGAGTTCGACGGAGAGTGAGAAGAGTTTCGTCTCCTCCTCCACAAACTCCAAATTTTGTAAGATGGTCGTTCGCTTCCGTTTGTCTTTTTCAACGAGATGGATGCACGAAGCCCCCCGAGAAGCCGCCTCGACTCCCATCAACCCCGATCCACTAAAGAGGTCGAGAAAATAGGCTCCGTGAACCCTCTCTGAGATCGTAGAAAAGAGAGATTCGCGCATCCGAGACATCGCTGGTCGTGTCTCACCCGCTTGAGGAAATTGAATCACACGCCCTCTGTACTTTCCTCCCGTGATTCGCATTAAAAACTCACTTCCAGAGGGAGTCTCGCCTCTACACTCTCTCGCTCTATATTCTCTCGCTCTTGACTCTTAAGACCCCTGTTCGCTCTCTTTAACAGAGTCGTAAACTCTCTCAATTCCCCGAGCTGGCTCATCCCCGTGGACAACTCAACCTTCTCTAAGAGTTCGTAGAAGAAGGGGGGCGTACGGCGGTAGAACTCGAGGGAGTAATCGCCGCTACTCTTCTCTGGGTCGATTAACGAGACGAGGTGATCGAGGGTCTGGTTGAAGGTCGCGGTCTTATCGATAAGTCCGATCTCTTCGGCCTGTTTTCCCGAGTAGACTCTTCCTCTGGCGAACCTCTCCGTCCTCTCTCGGCTCCATCCCCTATTCTCTGAGACGAGTCGTTTAAACTTTGTGTAGGTCTCCCCGATGCGAGACTCCAAGAGTCCCAACCCCGCCTCGCTGGGGGGGAGGAGTGGGTTGTAAAGATTGCCGTAAGGGGTGGTCGAGAGGGAGCGACCGTAGACTCCCCACTGATTCGCAAAATTGCTGAGTTGGGGAAGCACGGCGAAGACTCCGATCGACCCCGTGATGGTATTCGCAGAGGAGTATAAATCCGTAAAGGGAGTCGCAACCCAGTACCCCCCCGAGGCAGCTACTCCCGCAAAATATCCGACGATCGGTCTCTCTGAGTCAGTTAGCTCGGTAATATCGTCTCGAATCTTCTCAGCGATCGAGACCGCTCCACCGGGGGAGTCGATAACGAAGAGAACCCCCTTCACCTCCTTGGACTCTTCTACCTCTTCTATCCAGAGAGAGAGAGTCTCTCCATCGACGTTCAGTGGATTGTATCCGTTGAGATTTGGGCTGAGGGTTCCTTGAATCGGGAGGACGGCGATCACCTCTTTTTTCTTGTCGGGAGAGTTTTGGCCGAGGTACTCACGCTCTTTCCAAATCTTCTCTTCATACTCTTCCTCTATCTCTTGAACCGAACGTAGTTCATCAACTAAGAGAAACGTCTCGGCGAGTTCCGCCTCCGTCCCCCCCTGTTCGTTGAGAAGAGGGAGGTAGTTTTGCGTGTAGTTGATGAGATCCTCTCTCTTTACCCCTTTGCGATCTTCTGCGATCGTCGTCAGAAAACGACCCCAGATGTCATTCATCCACGAGAGAGTGTTCGCCCTCGCCTCTTCTGAGTAGGAGTCTCTCGTATACGGTTCGACGGCACTTTTAAAAGCTCCCTCACGAATGACCGTCGGCTCTAATCCGTAACGTGTCAAAAACTCCCCGAAAAAAACGGAGGTGGAGGATAGCCCCTTAAAGAGAAGGGCGCCCTCGGGATCAAGGAGAATTTTATCGGCTCCCGCTCCGATATAGTACCCCGCCTGAGAGAGATTTTTGCCGTAGAGCGTGACCACCTTTCCGCTCTCTTGGAAGGATTGGAGAAAGTCTCGCAGATCGGAGAGTGTTGCAGGAGAAGAAGAGAACGTGTCAGCGACACGAATCACCAACTCCTCTATCTGGGAGTCCTCTTTTGCCTCTGAGAGAAGGAGACGAATCTCGGGCAGAGAGAGAGGCTCTACTCCATCTTCCGAGAGGAGCGGTTCCCATCGAAGAGGATACCTTAACGAGAGTTCTAAAACGCTCTTTTTTGAATGAGAGAGAGCGTTAGAAGTTATCTCCTTGTCTGAAGTCCCTTTAATCAAGACAACAATAATCCCAGCGAGGAAACCCCAGAAGAGAAGATTGAGGATAATGAGGCGAAAAACATTCAGTGTCTTAAACAAAAATCGAAAAAATCTCATTGCGTTCGTCCTTGTCATTTCAGTGATGACGTTCTTTTTCGTGATAGATTGAATTTTAAAATTGAACTTTTAAGTGGTGAAAGACGTCTCTTTTGTTCTAGTCTCGAACTAGGATACCTCTAGTATATCCTTTCACTCTCCAAAAAACGTACTACTTCTTGAAAAAAGTTGACACAATCCTCGTCGAAGCGACTCTTCACGGGGGCATCTACATCTAAAACCGCCACCACTCTCCCCTCAGAATTATGCACAGGAATCACCAACTCCGAAGAAGAGTTTGGATCACAGACGATATGATTGTCGCAGTGATGCACATCGTCCACCACCTGTAAAGTGTCCGTCTCGTAGGCTCTTCCACAGACCCCCTTGCCCACCGCAATCTCTGCGACGGCTGGTTTTCCCTGAAACGGGCCGAGGCACAACCGCCCCTCTGAGTCGTCTGTCGATTTGTCGTAGAGATAAAATCCAAGCCAATTCAAGTGCGGAGTGTGTTCATAACACAACGCCGCAACATTCGCCAACTTTGAGACGGTTGTTCCCCTCTGGGTGTACTCTTTCAACTCTCGAAAAAAATCATCGTGCTTCATCGTATCCCTCATCGTATCGTGTATCGTATTTCATTCTTCGCTTGGCGGGGGATATTTTATACAAAAAGGAAAAAATAAACATCTAGCGAATCGCTTATCGCTCAAAAAGAGTTCTCTTTAAACTCAAACATATTTGATACGATTTGGTGAGAACAGTGGTAGAGAGAAGAGAGGCAAGAGAGGATCGTGAGGAGCTTTTTTTGAGGGGGGGGTAGAATAGGCAGAGAGAGCGGAGAGTTGACGGATGAGGAAACGGCTCAAAAAGAGACGAAGAACTCACCCAAAACGAACTCTCTGCTGTCTGCTACTTTGCTATTTTGTACTTGCACTTTGCTCCTGCCAATAAATGACTCAATTGGCAGGCAAGTGGCAGACAAGTGGCTTTGTTTGGATTTTTTGAATTGAATTATTTTATATCGCCTGTCAATCCGGCTAAGAGACCTTTTACCTTCTCAAAACTAGGATCTAGTGAGTCACCCACTTGATGGCGGTTTTTAAGATAGCTAGGGTCGTTGTAATAGAGGGATACCTTGCCGTTCTCTTCGGTGATCAAGATTTTCTGTGGTAAATCGATGGCGAAGCTCGCTTTATCTTGCATGAAAAGAGTTCCGATATTTGGATTCCCAAAGATGATAACCATCGTAGGACGTAACTCTAAGCCGACTCCTTTCGCGTTCTGAGTGTGATCGATCATTGCGAAGAGATTCAGCCCTTTGGTGCTAATTCTCTCTCTCACGAGAAGAACCGTTTCATCAAAAGAGAGTCCAGAATCTACCTGAACAAGACCATCATTCATCTCGGCAGCGGGGGCACAACTTAAAACAAGAAGCAACCCTAGGGAGAGACCCAGCGAGGCGACGAGACAACGAAAAGATTTAAACAACATACACTAATACTCCTAATTTTTTGGGGTACCTCGAAAAAACCCTTTTTAGAGGTACCTTTTGGAACGAAAAAAAATTTTACTTATTATACAATTTTCTTAATCTCGATCAATAGTTCTAAAAAGAAGGTTGATCATTTCGAGATTCTTGTGTGTTGGGGGGAGAGGGATAGGTTTTTTAGGGTATTACAAAATGGTCTTCTCTGTGCTATTCTCATCAAAAGAATAGGCACAGAGGATAGAAGTGATTATTTTTCTAGCTTTCCGCTTATATTGTCGTCGATGATGGCTAGCATATGCTTTGCACAGAGTCTATGAAGGTTCTTTCGTATTTTAGCTTCATCGTGTGATGCTTTATCAGCAACACGGAACTCTGAAGGAGCAAGCCATACATGTTTATAACCACCCTTTGCTTTCTTTGCAGTCTTCTCCACCGCATCAACGGTTCGCCCTTT
>CAZATZ010000133.1:0-5407 GCA_964488175.1 uncultured Spirochaetales bacterium | reverse complement strand
ATCTCCGCCCTATCCCTCTTCGTCCCATTTTTGAGAAAGTTTATAGAACCCATTTGAATAAATAGGTAAAGGAGGTAAGGATATCTCTAAAAAGTCGATTTCAGAAAATAACGAAGATATTTTTTGGTAAGTCAAGGAACTGAAAACAGAGTTGAGTTAAGCGAAATGGATATTTCAACAACGATGGATTGAAAGAGAGTATCTAGTGAGAAATGAAAAAAAATTAAATGATGCCGACTGGTTAAGAGATCGATTGTGCACCAGAGGGAGATCCTACTATTTAAGCTCAGCCAAAAGAGTTTTTGCTTCGGCGACCACGGAGGGGAAAAGGCACTCGTGCGAGATGTTCATCAAAGATCGAGGAAGCATTCCAGTTCGAGGAAGGGCATCAAATACCAGTTTCGCGACTCGTTCACTCTCCGTCTTTAAAATAATCTGAGTTAAGTTAGAAACCATCGTATTTTCGCGAAATCCCTTCTTTAGATAATTTTCTAAGAAAAATTTCGCCATTTTCGGAGAGTTCGTTACCTCAAGAAATTTTTTGTAATCGACACGAGAACGTGTCGGCTCTGGATAACACATCTCAAAGAGGTTTTGTAGTAGCTTTGGTTCTCTAATTTGACGAAGTAAAAGAGTCTCGAAAAACTCCGGCTTCTGCGTCGGTGACAGACTGTTCACCTCCTCCAGAATTCTTCCTTTTAGCTTCGCATAATCGAATATTTCAATCACCTGAATATAGTCTGTTGCAACGATCTCTGTCGCCATTTTATGCATATAGGGAACCCGTTCACCCGTCAAACAACGGCCAAATTTTCGTTTCACCGTAATAGGGTAGACCCTTGCCAGATCTAAGACATTTGGTGCGACAAGAAATCCGTCTTGGCTCTGCACGTTTTCTTTACTCGGAGAGAATCTAAAAATTTTTCCGCATTCAAGTTCCTCATCACTCAGTTCTCCAAAACAGATAAAATCGGTCTTTGTTGAGATTATTTTATCTGTTAAACTCTTTTTTGATCTAAAGACACCCATAATTTTTAACCATCCCTATACTGAAGAATAACCCTAAAAAAACTCTTTTTCACTCTGAGTCTTACGGGCACCTCTAAAAAAATTCTTCTGCATTTTTTAGCACCGAGTTGTTCTAAGATACCTTAAAACAACTTCTCTTCAAATACTTCTAGCTCTCTTTTGTTTAACTTCCCAACTTTTCCCTGCAATTTCAAGTGCAACTCCTCTCTCTCTAGCCGAGAAAAAGTCACAGAGTCCAACCGATAATCTTCAAACGCCTCGGTAGCTAAAGGGACGAATGGTCTGATTAGCTGAAACAGAGCCTCTGCGTAGACTCGAATCTCGCGTTGAGCGTGAGAGTCCAATCTAAGCTCTAAAAAATGGAAGAGATTGTGTAGATCCATCTGCCAATACATCTCTGTGTAGATACTCACAGGGAGGTTAATTCGAGCGATTTCTTTCGCCACTCCCTGATCTATCAACGCCTTATACGCCTTGTATGAGCGTTCCTGCTCCTCTCTCATGTTTTGCTGTATTTTCTCTGCCAACTCATGAGAGAGGGGTTTGTCCTCACGTCCCTGCTTATTATCCGCACTCTGAAGAGCGATATCTTCCTTCGCAGGGAGGTAAAAATCGTCCTTTAAGACGCTATACCTTCCCGAGATCTCATTCACTCGAGCCGTTCGGTGTCGAATCCACTGTCTCGCTACAAAAATAGGCATCTTTAAGTGAAAGGTAAAGATAACCTGCTCAAAGGGGGAGGTGTGTCGATTTCTCAAAAGATAACGAATGAGTCCTCTATCCTCTCTTTTTTGCTTCGTTCCCTCCCCGTAGGAGACGCGAGCGGATTGGACAATCGTATCATCACTTCCTAAGTGATCAACAAGTCGGACAAACCCTTTATCTAACACATCAATTTTATCCGTTTCTTGCACCTTTTTATATCCTTCCTATCTCTTTTACTCTTAATTTTAATACTGAGATTCTCATTAATTCTTTCATAAGTTCCTCATAAAAAGTCGATTTCAGAAAAGGGAAGAAGAGATTTTTTAGTCTTGAAGTTGAAACGGAGTTTAGTAAAACAAAATGAGTATTTCAACCAAGCTATCACAACTTGTAAGATCGAGTGAGAAATGAAACAGAATTTTTTAGAGATCCCCTTATACGTAGAGGAACCATCTTTATTCTAAAATTACACTCGATACTGGTCAATAAGATATAAATCCAAGGAGTACTAAACTTCTTTCCCAGCCCCCCTTAAATTCTAAAATTCGTCTTTCAAAGGGTACCTCCCAAAACTTAATTTCAGGAAATAACGAGTTCTTACGTCAAAAAAGATTTTTTAAGAGGTCCCTTAAAGTTCGTTTTCGAAAGTATCCTTAGTCAAAAAACTCTTCGCTCTTGAAACAAATTGTATCACCTAGTAGACTTAAAAAAATATCAAAATCTTTCTAAAAAAAGGATGCCTCTAAAAAATCGATTTCAGAAAATAACGAAGATATTTTTTGGCAAGACAAGGAGCTGAAAACGGAGTTTAGTAGAGCTAAATGAGTATTTCAACCAAGCCATAACAAATCTTGGCATTGCCAAAAAAGATCGAGTGAGAAATGAAAAGGGGGTTTTAGAGGTTCCCGCAAATTATATCGAGGAGTTTTATATGTCTGTCCGCGTCCGCTACGCCCCCTCTCCCACTGGCTTACAGCATATTGGGGGGATTCGTTCGGCTCTCTTCAACTATTTCTTTGCCAAATCCGCAGGGGGAAAGTGTATTTTACGAGTTGAAGATACCGATCAAGAACGCTCTACCCCTGAGGCGTTAAATGACCTCTACGAGAGTTTTAAATGGTTAGAAATCCCCTTTGATGAGAGTCCTGTTATTGGGGGAGACTTTGGCCCGTATATTCAGTCAGAGCGGGCAGAGCGATATCGAGAATACGCTCAGAAGTTAGTCGAACAGGCGGAGGCGTATCCCTGCTTCTGCTCATCAGAGCGACTCGAAGAGGTCCGCCGTAAACAGAGCCAAGAGAAGAGCGAGCTTCTCGGCTACGATAGACACTGCCGAGAGATTCCTTACGAAGAGGCGAAAGCTCGTTGTCAAAATGAGTCCTATGTCATCCGTTTTAAAATACCGCTAGAGGGAAGGACGTCGATCAATGACGTTATCTTGGGTGAAGTGGCTCGTGAGAATCGAGATATCAATCCAGATCCGGTTCTATTGAAGAGTGATGGATTTCCGACCTACCACTTAGCGAACGTTGTCGATGATCACCAGATGCAAATCACTCACGTTTTGCGCGCTCAAGAGTGGCTTCCTACGGCTCCTCTGCACGGTCTACTCTACGAGAGTTTCGGCTGGGACAAACCGATTTACTGTCACTTGCCGATGGTCATGGGTCAAGATGGCGGAAAGTTATCGAAGAGACACGGTTCAACGTCGCTACGCGAATTTCGCAAGGAGGGATACCTACCAGAAGCGATTATCAACTATGTCGTAATGCTGGGATGGGCTCTCGATGGCAAACGAGAGTTTTTCACGAGAGAGGAACTCGGTGAACTCTTCGACATTCAACGAATCCACGCCGCCCCAGCGACCTTTGACTACACGAAACTCCAGTGGTTTAACACCCACTACATGCAGGAGTGTGAGAGAAGTCGACTCATTGATCTCGTGATTCCTTATCTGCAAGAATCGAATCTTCTCTCAAATCCAGTTACAAAAGAAGAGAGAGAGATCCTTGAAAAATCGATTGAACTCGCTCGCCCTCGTTTAAAAATTTTAAGCGATATTTCCGCCGTCTTAGGCTTTCTTTTTCGCCCCGTTGAGATAGAGAGTGGCGAGGTGCTTATCCCTCCCAAGGCGGATAAGATGATCGTTAAAGAGGGGTTGAAACGGGCTATTGTGGTGATGGACAGAGAGTTTTTTGAGCTCGGTGACGAAGAGGCGGAGGCGAGATTAAAGGGGATAGCCAAAGAGCTCGACATGAAAGTTGGTCAGCTGTTGCTTCCGATTAGAATCGCCCTCACGGGAACGAAAGCCTCCCCCCCTCTTATCGCCTCGATAAAATTGTTGAGACATGAGAGAGTTCAAGCGTTATTACAGAGAGCCGTTGAGTTATTATAGAAGTACCAAGAGGAAAGTTAGTATGCCGAAAAATAAGTATCGATCCGGAATTTTTCACGATAGATTAATGGCGGGGGCTCGTGCCTTGTGGCGTGTCGGTGGTGATTACCAGAAGAGTAAACCGATCATCGCTGTGATGAACTCCTACACCGATTTTGTCCCTGGACACGTTCATCTCAAAGAGGTGAGCGAGATCGTCAAAGCGTCGATTATTGAAGCGGGAGGAGATCCGCGGGAGTTTAACTCGATCGCCATTGATGATGGGATTGCGATGGGACACGGTGGAATGCTCTACAGTCTACCTTCCCGTGATCTAATCGCCGACTCCATCGAATATATGTGCAACGCTCATAGGGTCGACGGACTGGTCTGCATCGTTGGATGCGACAAGATCGTGCCAGGTGCGTTGATGGCAACCACTCGTTTGAATCTTCCGACGGTTGTCGTGGCTGGCGGGCCAATGGAGGCTGGAGTCGTCACGATTGACGGAAAAGAGAGAGCGGTCGATCTCGTCGACGCAATGGTCGTGGCGGCGGATCCCAACCGAAGCGATGAAGAGGTGGAAACGGTTGAAGCGAGTGCTTGTCCGACCTGTGGCTCTTGCTCTGGACTCTTTACCGCCAACTCGATGAACTGTCTCAGTGAGGCTCTCGGTCTCTCTTTGCCGGGAAATGGAACTCTCTTAGCGACGCATAAAGCGCGGAGAACTCTCTACGAAGAGAGTGGAAAACAGGTCATGAAGCTGGTTCACGCCTACTACGAAGAGGGGGATGAGAGTGTTCTACCCCGTTCTATCGCCAATAAGAAGACCTTTGAAAATGCGATGAGTCTCGATATTGCGATGGGAGGATCAACGAATACGATTCTCCATCTCTTAGCCATTGCCAACGAGGCGGAGGCGGATTTTACAATTAAGGATATCGATACTCTCTCGAAGAAAATTCCCCATTTGGCGAAGATAGCCCCCTCCTCCGAGTATCACATCCAAAACTTTCACGCAGCGGGAGGCGTCTGGAACATCATGGGAACTCTTGCGAGAGGAGATTTAATCCATCAAGATGTTCGAACCATTCACTCGCAAAGTCTAACCGAAGCGATTGAAAAGTGGGATATCGATGTGACCAAAGATCCCCAGATAAAGAAGTTTTTCCGTGCTGGGCCTAGTAATATCCTGAGACAGGGTGCGATGAGTCACGAGGCGGAGACCCCCCTCGATCAAGATCGGGTGAGTGGGTGTATTCGCAGTATAGAAAATGCCTACGGAGCGGACGGAGGGTT
>CAZATZ010000132.1:0-5414 GCA_964488175.1 uncultured Spirochaetales bacterium | reverse complement strand
ACCCCCGACCTCTTCCCCCCTTTGTGAGGGGGAGGGGAGACCCTCAAAGAGACGGGTCAACACTTATCGAATCCCCCCTAAAAGTAGTACCGAATCTTGAAGAGCAGACTATTTCTGACGGGGGAGAGGTACGCCTCATTAAACTCACTATCGTCAAAGCTAAAGAGTCCCGAGTACCAGATCTCTGCGACCAAGTTTCCCTCGTTGTTGAGGGGCGTGGTAATCGTGGGGGTCAAGATGAGTGCTTTGGAGTCGATGGAGTAGATCGTGTTTAAGTTGACGGTCACTTCGTGCGGATTGTACCACGATTTCGCAAAGTTTAAGAGGAGATAGTGCTGTGAGAAATAGCTGGGGGTAAAGAGGGCGTAGTTCTCCGCCGATATCCCACCGAGTGCGGTTTGAGCTGCGATCGACTCACCGTACGTTTTCCGCTCTGCGTCATTCCAACCCTCACCGTTATAGAAGTACTCGACGATCAGTGAGTAATCATCGGGAAAGTTGTACTCAAGACCCCCGAGGGCTGAGTAGGTTATCTCCTCGTTGAGAGTACTCGCTCCCCCCGTCGCATTGGGAAGGTTTCGCCGAGAGCGAGATCGGATAGACCCCTCTCCATAAAATCCCAACCCCGCCAGATCGAGGTAGAAGGCGGCTCCCCCCGCATTCGGGTAGGGATCTGTGGTCTGACTCCCCGTTTCAATCCCCCCCCATAGCCCCGAGAGTTGAAATTCTAGCGAGGGAACGACGTCCGAGTCGAAGGGAATGTAAAAAGAGAGTTCGCCCCCTACGAGCATATCCTCAAAACTAATCGACGTATCGGGAGAGCTAAAGACGGTGTACGCCTTCATGTTCAACCAGTTGGCGGGACTGTACTGCAAATTTAACGCATCGATACCCCGTAGGTAGGCTTGGGGGTCGGTCGGATTTTTGGGGGGATTGGCGAGATCCGAGGGGTTCCAGCCGTACCCGTACCCAGTCAAAAAACTCTGCCGTCCAAAACTCAACGTAAAATTATCCGTTGGACGCCACCCGAGGTTGGCTCGCAGAAGTCCCAAGGTGTAGATATAGGAGTTACTCGTCGCAAAGAGTCCAGCCGCCGAGGCTCCGTAGCCCTGCAACTGGTTCACCGTTCCCGAGGGCGCACCGGTAATATTTTGAGCCGCAAGCCCCTCGGCTAGCACCGCAGAACCGACGAAGATATTGGCGATGGGAAAGGAGTTGACTTGAATCCAGAGATCAACCCACGCCGTGGGAGAGTTGGTCGACAACTTGAGATCGATCTCGTTCTGATACATGACGTCGTTCAATTTTAACTGATTGTCAGGATTTAACGGGCTATCATCAAACCCCTTCTTTCCCGCAATATTCGTGTTCAGACTAGGAACCAACTCTCCCGAGAACTCGACTTGAGCGACCAGCGAAAAGGGTACGAACCAGAGGGTCAAAAGAGAGGAGAGAAGGGGAAAGAGTGGCTTTTTAAAAGGGTACATTTTTAGACCTCCATTCGGGTACCTCTAAAAACTCTTTTTCATTTCTAACTCGATCTTTTCTGTCAATTCCAAGATTTGCTATGGCGTCACTGAAATACTTGCCAATACTTGCCAAAAAATATCTTCGTTATCTTCTGAAATCGACTTTTTAGAGGAACCCTGTACTAAAAAGTTTTTGAGAGGGGGGATTTTTAGCGGTGTTTTTTAGAGTCCGTCTAGGTAGCGAGTACTAAAGAATCTCTCTTGAATGCGTGAGCTATCGATCTCGAAGAGAGTCGTTTTTATTCGACTCACCGAGTTTTTTGTCAGACTGGTCATCGTGATTAGAAAGGGATAACTTAGCCCATCGTTATCTCGGTAATCGGAGAGTGTCATCTCTTTGATAGCGACGCCATCTTCCCAGAACTCAATTTTTTGGTAGTTGTTATCACTCTCCGAGATCCAGATACGTAGTTTTTCATACGTTCCGTCTTTTCCAGAGAGGGGTTTGAGGACTAAGCGGTAAGAGGAGACTCCGTTGACATCCTCCGTTCCGTCTAGCGTTGGGGTGTAGAGGTTGGAGTAACTCAAGTCGCCGTCTCCCGTATCGATATAACTAAAATCGCTACCCCCTGCGGAGTTTTTCTTCGAGGAAGAACTCAACTTTCGTGTTCTACCAGTCGAGGCAAACCGTATCCAGAGATCGTTACCTATCGTTAAGTAGGCGGTTCCTTTGACCCGTGCAGGAGCCTCAAAGAGGGCGAGAGAGCGAGCCGTTCCATCGGAATCATTGAGGCTGTAGTTCTTTAGTATTTGAGGAGCTTGATCTTGACCTGATCGGGTGATGAGGAGTTCACTCTCCGAATAGACTTTGTCTAAGTGAAAGATCGTATCCGCTTTCTCCAAGATGGTCTTCGCATTTTGAGCGCTCAGCGAGAGGGGGAAAAGTACCAAGACAAGAGATAAGACAAGAGGCAAAAGAGTGATTTTTTTCCCGCTGGTCTCTCTCTCTCTCATCGTCCAAAATTTGAGTGTTGATTTTTTCATAAGATTCTCCGTTCTATTCGAAACACCTCTAAAAAGTTCTAAGAGGTGTCGACATCCCCAAGGTGTGAGTCTTGGGGATATCAACGATCTGTCATAACCTACGATTTCTATTTCTTTTTCTTTGATCCCCACGGTGATAGATCCCATCCCCACTTCTCGCTAACCATGATCAGTAGCGCTGGGTGAAAGAGGGTGGAGAAGAGAAAGGCGAGTGCCATCGCTAAGGTGAGGATAATTCCCAACCCTCTCAGACCCTGAACGATCGAGGTGATAAAGGAGGCAAACCCGATGATAGTTGTGAGCGTCGTGATGGCGATAGCCGTCCCCGTCTCGCCGATGGTCGTTTTCATCCCGCCCTTACCCTCTTGCAGGTAGCGGTGATTGATATGAACAGAGATATCGATTCCCATTCCAATAAGAAGAGGGATGGCGATCATATTCATAAAGTTCAACTTGAGATCAATGAGAGCCATTAATCCAAAGAGAGAACCCATCGCTAAGAAGAGCGGAATAAACGAGAGGATAACCAGCTTCAAGTTTCGAAAGTCGATCAACAAGACACAGAAGACGGCGATGATAGCACCAACAAGGGTGATAACACTATCCGTCTCTGTCGCAGAGATAAAGCTATCGGCAGCGAAGATTAAAGCGGTTCCTTCGTCGGTAATGGTCTGCACCTGTGAGGCGAAGATATTACGAAAGCCACCCTCCCACGGATTTTTGGTGGGAGAGACGATGGTCAAGCCACTCATTTGATCGGTCGCAACGAAAGAGTCTCTAATCACTGGTGGCAACGTCTTAAGGGTAATCTCCTCTGGATTTGCCATGCGGTAGATACGCTCTTGCAGTTGAGGAGTGAAAATCGATTGAAACTCACCGACCCTCTGCGGTACGTCGGATCCCCCCTCCTCTAAAGAGTTAAAGAGGGCGTCAAAGTAGGTTTCCCCGACCTTCTTCCCGTCGTTATCTCGACCAGTAATTCGGTTTAAGGCGAAGGCAACGGAGGGTGAACTACCACCGAGAATGAGCATGTCTCCCATCTCTACCAAGTTACTCTCCAGACGGTAGAGTTCCTCTAAGAGGGCAGAGGTCGAGGCGGAGGATATCGAAGAGGTTCCCGCACTCTGCTGGTTCGCCACCGTCGTACGAATCCCCTTCAAATAGGGTAATCGTCTCTCTCTTTGGGTATGCGTAGGCATGACATCGGTGATAGTCGAGACCGATTTGACACTAGCGAGATCTCTCAGCTCTTCCGCCTCCTTGGAGATCGTCTCTAAAGCCTCCTCCGTGAGATCCGTTCTCAAGTAGAGGACGTCGGGGGCTTGTCCAAATTCATCGATCATCTCATCTTGTAGTTCAATCGATTTTAACCCCGTTGCTTCGAGCTTCATGAGATTATCTTCGACTCGTATTCCCCCAGCAAAGAGGGAGAAGAAGAGTCCTAATCCCAAGGTAATCAGAAGGAATAAGAGAGGCGCTTTCGAGAGTGCTTCTCCGATACCCGAGGTAAAGTTCGACTTGATACGGCTCTTTCTTGTGAGCATCGGATCCGTTTTTCCCTTCTTGACAAATCTTTTTTCGCGCATCCCTAAGAGAGAGGGGATAAAGATGACCATCGCAAAAAACTCACAGAGAATTCCCGTTCCTGCGACAATTCCAAGCTCCTTGAGCATCACGGAGTCGGCGACGTAGAGCGCGTAGAAAGCACCCGCTGTCGTGATCGCACCGGTGATAATTCCCGCTCCTATCTTTTCAAAGGCGGAGCTCATCGACTCGGCGAAATCTTTACCTCTATCCCGTTCTTGGACAAAGGCGGTCACGATATGGATCGCATAATCGACTCCCAATCCAATTAAGGCGACCATGTACATCATCGTCAGAATATTGAGGTTTTGAATTAAGAAGCCAGTCATTCCTAGCGTCCAAAAAACCCCAAGAAGGAGGGGAATTCCAATGAGAAAAGGAATCGAGCGGATTCGGAAGACTCCAATAAGAATAAGAATAATGAGTACCGTCGCTGCGAGAAGGGAGGCGTAGAAACCGTTATTGACCGTCACCATCTCGTCGCGGGCGACCGTCAAGAGACCCGTCATACCGACTTCGACTCCGCTCTCTGCCCCTACCCTTTTAGAAGTTTTCTCGATAAGAGTAACTCCCTTTGGAAAGATAGGATCCATCGCATCGTTGATCGTGTACGTGAGATTTATATAGATAACACCCATATCCTGCGATTTATTGAGGGTATAGAGGTCTCCGACGAGGTAATTTTGCAACGCCTCATCGATCTCGGCTCCAGAGGGATTCTCTCCCTCTATTGAAGAGGAGAGTCCAGCGAGTATCTTTTCAATTCCACCGACCCAAGAGACGAGTTGGGTCTCATCATCGGCGACCGAATCTTCATCCCCAGAGTATTCCCTCTCTAGATCATTATTGAGAGCCGTGATAAAAGGGACCAGATTGGTGTTGGCGTAGAGATCAGACATCCGCTTTAGATCCTTCTCTTTAGCGGTCATCAATCCGTGCTCTTCTATAAAATCGGGGTCAAGACTTCCGTAAATGCTCTGCACATACTCTGCATATTCGGGCTTTTTCAGCTCCTCTTGGATATCGTCTATCGCCTGAATGACTCTCGTTTTCGCCTCTTCGGGAGGAGCATTTCTACCGTCAACGACGACGATAACTGAGGAGGCCATAGGAAATTCATTGATAATTTTTTCTAGGTTTTGAACCTGTTTACTACCTTTTGGCATCATCGAAAAAAAGGTCAGGTTGGGCTTTAAAAACGAGATTCCCACCATCATTAAAACGGTGATTCCAATTCCAATCCAGAGTCCTTTCCCTGGGTTAAGAGCGAAGAAAGACCCCAGTCTTCCCATTATTGAATTACTTCTTTTGTTCATA
>CAZATZ010000131.1:0-5451 GCA_964488175.1 uncultured Spirochaetales bacterium | reverse complement strand
TTTTTTTGAGAACCCAAGAGTTTGACGAAGATTTATCATGAAGCTAATTACGGGGAGCTAAATGGGTGTTTCACCCTTATAAAGGAGTGTGTATGAAACATGAGAAACAGCAGTGGGGAACCCGTTTTGGGTTCATCATGGCCACGGTCGGTTCGGCGATCGGTTTAGGGAATATTTGGCGTTTTCCGTATCAGGTCTATGACAATGGGGGAGGTGCGTTTCTTGTTCCCTACTTTTTTGCGTTGCTGACGGCGGGAATTCCGATCCTCATACTAGAATTTACTCTAGGACACAAATTCCGAGGGGGAGCGCCCACCACCTTTGCGCGCCTCTCTCAAAAACATAAAGAGATCAAGTCGTGGGAGTGGCTCGGGTGGCTACAGGTGGGGATTGCGTTTGCGATCTCTATCTACTACATTATCATCATTGCGTGGACTCTTAAATACTCCGTCCTTGCGTTTGGGCAAAAATGGGGCGATGACACGGCGGGATTCTTTTTTAACGACTTCCTAAAACTGAGCGATAGTCCCCTCCATCTAGGCGGTATTAACACGGGAATGCTTATCCCGTTTTTCATCGCATGGCTAATCGTCTGGGGTGTTCTCTATTCGGGCGTCAGAAAGGGGATCGAGGCGGTCAACAAAGTTTTCATGCCGACTCTTATCGTTTTGATGCTAGTCTTGCTCTTTCGTAGCGTTACTCTCGAAGGGGCTACAACGGGTCTTGATTACCTCTTTAAACCCGATTTTAGCGCTCTGAAAGATGTCTCTGTGTGGGCAGCCGCTTACGGGCAGATCTTCTTCTCGTTGAGTATCTGTTTCGCTATCATGTACTCCTACTCTAGCTACCTCCCCAAAAAGTCGGATATCATCAATAACGCCTTTATCACGGGGTTTCTCAACTGTGGATTTAGTATGCTTGCGGGAATTGCCATCTTCTCTATCTTGGGCAATATGGCGTTTGTCGAGGGTAAAGAGATCTCAGAGGTCGCAGGGGCTGGACTGGGACTTGCGTTTGTCACCATTCCTAATGCGATCGGACACTTTCCGTTCGCACAAGGATTTTTTGGCTTTCTCTTTTTTCTCTCACTCACCATCGCTGGACTCTCCTCACAGATCTCGATCTTAGAAGCGGTCATCTCAGGGATTCACGGGAAATTTCCCATGCCTAGAAAAAAGCTCGTCTCCCTCGTGTGTGGCGTTGCTTTTGCACTCAGTTTTGTGATGACCACCAACGCAGGTCTCTACCTTCTCGATATTATTGATTATATTACCAATCAGTTTGGAATCCTTTTTGCAGGCCTTCTCGAGTTGATCTTCTTCGGGTGGTTTCTCAAGAGCAAATTTGTCCTTGATCACGCCAACCCCCTCTCCGATTTTAAGGTGGGAAAATCGTGGACGATCTGTGTTTCGATTATTACGCCACTTATTTTGGGATATAGTGCCATTACCAACCTCGGTAACGAGTTCGACGTCAACGCATCGAGAGTTCTTGCGAAGGTAAACTCACTCGAAGTGCTGCAACAAGCGGGGATAACTCTCTCGAAAGAGCAGATACTCACCACCTATGAAGGGTACTCTACCACGGCGGTCAATCTTGGATTTGGATTACTAGTTCTGATTTTTCTTGCTGCCTTTCTCTTGCAACACGCCAAGACAAAACACGACTATCTCAAGATGGAAGAGATTTCTGATGAAGGGGGATTTTAATATGAGCGGTAGTGCTATTTTTATGATGTTTTTTGGATTATTGGTGACGTGGGGCGGGGCGGCGTCCTGCCTCTACATTGCGTTAAAGAAAAAGAAATAGAGATGTGGGTGGGTCGCCTGTCGAGGGCGACCCTTTTTTTACATCCCATATCAAGTACTCTCTTGCCAAATACTATCTTGTCAAATTAAATCCAATACTCGATTCACCCCAAAATGGCCCAAGCCATTTTTTATCTTAACTCCGTTTTCAACTCCTAGGCAAAAAAATTTCTTTATTATTTTCTAAAATCAACTTTTTAGAGGTCGTAGGGGGTGAAAAACATAAAAAAATTCGTTAGTCTAGGGGTATCTTTAAAAAACCTTTTCAGTTCTAACTCGATCTTTTTTGCCAATATATCGTCGTTGAAATACTCATTTAGCACCGTGGTAAATCTCGGCTAAACTCCGTTTTCAACTCCTCGACTGGACAAAAAATCTCTTCGTTACTTTCTGAAATCGAGTTTTTAGAGGTACCCTTGGAAGAGTTATCCAACCAACGTATTTTGGCGTATTTTTGAAGAGACGAGGAAATAGAGGCATGGAAAAAGAGAGTAAGATATTTGTTGCAGGCCACCGTGGAATGGTTGGCTCGGCGATTACAAGAAAATTACAAGATTCTGGTTATTCAAATCTCCTCTTAAAGAGTCGTCAAGAGCTAGACCTTTGCGATCAAAAAGCGGTCTCTCTCTTTTTTAAAAAAGAGAGACCGGAGTATCTTTTTTTGGCGGCAGCGAAGGTCGGCGGAATTCACGCCAACAACACGTATCCCGCCGAATTTATCTATGAAAATCTGATGATTGAGAGTAATTTGATTCATAGTAGCTATGAAAACCCTGTGAAAAAATTGCTCTTTTTAGGTAGCTCTTGCATCTATCCACGGTTAGCAGAACAGCCAATCAGAGAGGAGTCTCTTCTCTCTGGTTACCTCGAACCGACGAACGAAGCGTACGCCATCGCCAAAATTGCGGGAATAAAAATTTGTCAGTCGTATCGAAAACAGTACGGGTGTGACTTTATCACGGCGATGCCGACGAACCTCTATGGAGAGGGGGATAACTTCGATTTGGAGACTTCACACGTCCTTCCCGCTCTAATGCGGAAATTTCACGAAGCGAAGAGAGAGGGAAAAAAAGAGGTCACTCTATGGGGAACAGGAACTCCCCGACGTGAATTTCTTCACGCCGATGACCTCGCTGATGCGGCTCTCTTTTTGATGAAAAACTACAGCGACTCTAGCCCCGTGAATATAGGAACGGGAGAAGATTTAGAAATCCGAGAATTGGCGAAAATGATACAAGAGTGTACTGGGTTTGAAGGAAAAATTGTCTACGACAAGAGCAAACCCGATGGAACCGCACGAAAGCTTCTCGACGTCTCGAAGTTACACGGTTTGGGATGGAAACACTCTCTCGAGTTAAAAGAGGGCGTTAAAAAAGTCTACGAGTGGTATGTGCAGCATACTACGTGATCGTGATAGAGATACATTTCTATAGAAATTTACTTTAGGTAAATTTCATACTCGCTTTCACCAATTTGACAACCGAGTCCCAAGACGATCGTTCCCCCCTTCTCATTTCTCTCTCCGCTGAGGGGGAGAAGCCAATTTTGCTCCCACACGAGAAGGGAGTGATTAATAAGCGAGGGCGAATCACTGCGATAGAGTCGTATCTGAGAGGCGTTAAACTCGCCCTCTTCCGACTCTAAGACGGCGTACAAGAGCGGGAGTTCCGCTTGATACTCCGCCTCTACCTCTTGCCCAAGCTCTTCAAAGGGGGGAGGAGTGATTTTCTCTGGATATTCCCACTCGAGAATTGGTGTAACGGGGGAAGTTTCGGAAGATGCGTCTTCTATTGCGAAGAGCCAAGAACTCTCACCTGCGACGTTGAGATCGTGGCGATTCTGTGGCTCCATCGGTAAAAAGTAGAAAAAGAGAGTCTCTTGGTACAGGAGAACTAGGTAGATCTCATCGGACTCTTCTACTTCCCACAGCGTCATGATCGGCGGGGTCGACGGCTCCTCTCGCTCTTCAAAATCTGCGTCGGACTCTTGGGGCATTCTGACGAGATAGCGTTGAAGAACGTTGTACTCTACTCCCGATTCATTCTCGCTGAGCGATTGAAAATCTTTTAAGATGAGGACATCTCCCCCCTTTAGATTCGCAATATTTTCTTCACGGGGAGACTCTCTCTCTTTTTTATTTCGTCGACCAAAAAGCATAATCTACCTCATATTTTCAGAAACATTGACATCTCTTTGAATCGACTCAAGTAGTGGTGTTAAGACTCCTTTGAGCGGTCTAACGATAGAGAACGCACCCAGAACGTAAGAATGATAAAGAGAAGAAGAACCGCCGCTAAGGAGATCAGAAGAATAGCCCAGAGAAGATAGTTAGAGTTTGCGATGGGGGCTTTGGTCGTCTTCTGAAAGGTATAAAGAGTCCACATATCTCCTGTCCCAGTGAAATCTATTTTTTGGACATAGCCAAAGAGAGGGCCTAGAGTAGGTGACGTTGCTTCAAGGATACCGCTCTCTTCACCAAGAAGGAAGTCTATCTCTGGTTGAGTTAACTCGCTTTCAGCGATCGGTTTTCCAAATAATTCGGAATACGATTTGGAGTTAGAGACGGCTAGATTTCCATCAGCGTCGATGAGGATAATTCCCTCTGATGTGAAATTATCGACATGGAAGAGGGCGAACTCTTTATTGATAGTCTCTAGGTTCATCATCGCTTCGGCGTATCCTATGATATCTCCCTTCTTAGAGTGAATCGGATAGGAGAGAGAGGTAACGGTTGGGCCTAGTTGAGTTTCATAGACGTTTGAGAGTAAGAAAGGAATTTCATCGCTCTTTTCACTCGCCTCAGTGAGAGTATTAAAGACGATGTCCTGTAACTCTTCGTCGGTCTTTGAAATATAATAATTGATGGAAATTTTGTCCCCGACTTTGCCAGGGAAGGTATCACGAGAGAGCAGAAATCGTATATTTTCACCGTTTGGAATGGTTGGCTCATTTAGCATTTCAACGTAGAGAAAATCGATGGCTGGTTCGCGTGAGAGGTAGTACTGCATAAATTCAGCGCTCGGCCCCTCGCTTGAAGGAGAACGCTGTTCAAAGATTCTCGCCTCAAAGAGGTTTGTGATAGAGGACAACGCCCCCTTGTATTCCCAGATCCTCTCTTTAAATTTATTCGCAACGAGGTGATTATACATCTGGATTCGTTCTACATTTATTTTTGTTAAATCTTTGCTCAAGAGGATAAAAATGGCAACCCCCATAGAACCTAGGATGATCAGCGAGATCAGACCCCCAACAAGAAAAAATTTCGAGAAGATACTCTTTTTTTGTGAATCTGGGGTAGCTTCTTTTTGTGAATCTGGCATAGCTTTCTCCTTCTATGATTGTGATAAAATATCAGAAAATTTGCGACAATCCTCTCTCTTACGTTCATAATAATGAAAAAATAGCGGTGTGGCAATTACTCTTTTTTTAAAGTAGGAGAAGACGCAACTCCCCCAAAAGCATAGACGGGTACCTCTAAAAAATCCTTTTTTACTTTTAACTCGATCTTTTTTTACCAATTTAGTGCCACTAAAATACTCATTTAGACTAGTGAAACGGTGATTTCAACTCCAAGACTAAAAAATCTCCTCTTTATCCTCTGAAATCGAGTTTTTAGAGAGTTTTCTGCCAGCGTTGAAGTAGT
>CAZATZ010000130.1:0-5478 GCA_964488175.1 uncultured Spirochaetales bacterium | reverse complement strand
TTCAGAGTGCCTCTCAAAACTCGATATCAGAAAATAACGAAGATATTTTTTAGCAAGGCAAGGAACTGAAAACGGAGTCTCGCCAAATGGTAAGCACAAAAGAAGATGAGTATTTCAGCCTTTCAAGAGACTTCTTCGAGATACTCGTTAGAGATGCGGAAGAGAAAAGAGGGGGAGGGAGTCATCCTCTTCCTCCTCGTTGAGTCGGCTGAGAGTCACTCCGATCAATCGAACGTCTCGCCCCTCTTCGTAGAGCTGCGTAAAGAGTGTCTCGGCGTAATTCCACAAGAGAGTACGCTCATTCGTACTGGGAGAAAACGTCTTGCTTCTGGTGTGGACTTCAAAGTTATCGTACTTGAGTTTGACCGTCAGACACCTCCCTCTGATCTCGTTCTTCTGCCACTTCGAGACGAGATCGTCGAGGAGAGATTTTAAAAAGAGAAGCATCTCTTCTAAGGAGTGGCTATTTTTTGAGAAGGTGGTCTCGGATCCAGAGGACTTTCTCACAGAATTGGTGACCAAAGGTCGCTCGTCGATCCCACGAACGGCGTTATAAAAGTACTGGCCTCTCACCCCGAAGAGCCGATTGAGATCGGGCAGAGAGAATTTTTTCAGATCGCTCCCCGTTTGAATCCCTAAATCGAGCAATTTTTTCTCACTCTTTTTTCCAATCCCAAAAAATTTTTTAATCGGTAAGTTCGCCACAAACTCTGGGCCTAGCTCGGGGGGAATCGTCGTTTGACCGTTTGGTTTATGGTAGTCCGAGGCGATTTTAGCGATAAACTTGTTGTAGGAAATTCCAGCCGAGGCGGTGAGTTGAACTCGACTAAAAATGGCTTGGCGTATCTCTCTTGCTACCTCGTTGGCGAACTCTAGCCCTTTAAGGTTGTGCGTCACATCCAGATACGCTTCATCGAGGGAGAGGGGTTCAACCAGATCGGTGTACTCTCGAAAAATAGCGTGGATTTCACGAGAAACCTTTCGGTATTTCTCTATATCGGGTCGGAGGAAGACTCCATCAGGGCAGAGTTGTTTGGCCTTATAGCTTGCCATGGCGGAGTGAACTCCAAAACTTCTCGCCTCATAAGAGCAGGTTGCGACGACTCCTCGCCCCTCGGCAGATCCCCCGACGATAACGGGTTTTCCTCTCAACTCAACCCTGTCGCGTTGCTCGACAGAGGCGTAAAAAGCATCCATATCTATATGAATAATTTTTCGTATTGGCTCGTCTCTCTCCATAGTTGATACCTCTAAAAAGTCAATTTCAGAAAAGATCGAGTTAGAACTGAAAAAGGGTTTTTCAGAGGTACCCTATTAAAGATCACTGGGTTAAAGAGTACTTGGGTTTTGGAGGGGAACTCTCTCTAATATGGCGTTGATGATATCCTCTACGAGAACCCCGTCCGCTTTTGCTTCAAAGCTGAGAACTAATCGGTGGCGTAAGACATCGCTGGCAACCATCTTGATATTGTGAGGTGAGACGTAATCCTCTCCGTGTAAAAAGGCGTGTGCTCTCCCCGCTTGAACGAGGACAATCGTCGCTCTCGGAGTCGCCCCAAATCGGATGTACTCTTTTAGATCCAGACCAAAATCTTCAGGATTTCTCGTTGCGTGAACCAGAGAGACGATGTACTCTTTGATCGTGTCACTCACGTGAACCCTATCCATCATCTTCCACAACAACTCTAGATCTGCGTATTCGAGACTTGGAGAGGGTTCATTAAACTGGTGAGGAATTCCGTAGCGGTTGAGGATTACCAACTCCTCCTCTCTCGTGGGATAGGTGAGATTGACTTGCATCATAAATCTATCGATCTGCGCCTCGGGAAGGGGGTAGGTTCCCTCCTGATCGATTGGATTTTGAGTCGCTAAAACCATAAAAGGGGAGGGGAGGGGGTAGCTAACCGCATCGATCGTGACCTGACGCTCTTGCATCGCCTCCAAGAGGGCGCTCTGCACCTTGGCGGGAGCTCGGTTTATCTCATCAGCCAGAAGTATCGAGGTAAAAAGAGGTCCTTTTTTCGTCGTAAAAGAACCCTCTTTTGGATTAAAAATAAGGGTTCCTATCAAATCGGAGGGGAGTAGATCGGGGGTAAATTGAATCCGTTTGTACTCGATATTCAGAGCCTCCGCAAAGCGGGTCACGGTCAGAGTCTTCGCCAACCCAGGAGTCCCCTCAATCAGAATATGTTGTCGACAGAGCAGCGCTATCAAAATCGATTCGCACAACTTGTGCTGACCGACAACGCTATCTCCGATGTATCGCAGTATCGCTTCAATACTCCGATACGCACTCTTTTGCTCCGGTGAAAAATCCTCTCTCTCTCTTATCTCTTCCACCACAACTCTCCTTCTCTTATTGAAAATGATAAACTCTCTCTTCTGTCTCTAAAGACCTAGGAACATATGGTTAGGCGAAGGGGGAGCTTATTTCAACAATCGCTCGACGAATCACCTCTTTTTCACGCTCTTCGGGGGGAAGTTTAAGCAATTGAGAATCGAGCATCAATCCCTGAACCACTTTAGTCACGACTGTTTTGTCGTACCCCATCGCAACCAACGACTCGACGATCTCGTTTAAGACCCCCGGCTGGCGACTCTCGGATTCTGTGACCAATTTCCCTTGAAGTTGGAGGATAATTTTTTGGGCTGTCTTTTTACCGAGTCCTGAGATCTTTGAGAGAGCCTCGATATTCTCGGTCTCAATGGCCCCCACCAAGGCGGGAAGTTCCATCGCTGAGAGGATTTTAAGTGCCAACTTAGGCCCGACACCGCTGACGGTCACAAGACTCAAAAAGAGCTCTCTCTCACGCTCAGAAAAGAATCCGTAGAGCTGGAGGACGTCCTCTTTGTGGTGCAGGTAGGTGAAGACTCTCGCCTCCTCTCCCTCGTGACCGATTCGAATCAGACAGTTTTGTGAGACTTGCAAATCCCACTCAACGCCAGAGAGAGAGAGATGGAGAGAGTCCACTCTTTTCGCCGAGATTCGACCCGTTAAACTATTGTACATATCCCCTCTCTCTCTGTTTGAATGTCTTTCTACAACATCTCTCTACAACATCTCCCCCGCATAAACTCTCTAGCTCTCCTCTATGAAGGAGTTCACCTCTTCTAAGAGTTCTGAAAAATCGGTCAACGGCTTTATCTCGGGGTTCTCATCGATAATATTCTGCGGCGCACGGAAAAAGAGTCCCCGTTCCGCCGTCTGTAACATCGTTAAATCGTTGTACGAATCCCCTGCGGCTAAAACCTTGTATCCGATGGACTGAAAAGCTTTAACCGCTTTTCTCTTTCCATCTTGTTGGCGTAGCACATACGAGGCGATCTCGTCCCTCTCATTGACGACCAGCGTGTTACAAAAGATCGTTGGATACTCTAGCTTCTTCATCAAGGGAGAGGCGAAGATTTCAAAGGTATCGGATAAGATGATGAGTTGGGTCTTCTCTCTGACCTCACGCAAAAATTCTTTCGCCCCCGCCAGAGGCTCCATTCTTGAGATGACGTCTTGAATCGCAGGGAAAGTTAATTGGTTTTCTCGTAAAATATCAATTCGCTTCTTCATCAAAACGTCATAGTCGGAGATATCACGTGTCGTTAACTCCAGCTCTTTGATCTTCGTCTCTTTGGCAAAATTGATCCAAATTTCAGGAACGAGAACCCCTTCGAGATCTAAACAGACTAGGTGCATTTTTTTCTCCTCTTCTACACGGTACTCCAGAGTACCTCGGAAATGTTTACTCGCTTCTCCCCGAAGAGGAAGGCAGTAATATTTTATAAATCACTCAAAATTACAATGATTAAGCGTACGGATTTATTCTTTTTTTTCTATGAAAATGAGAAGATTTTTTTCTTCTCTGCTCTCTCCCCGTTTAAACGATCCTCGTCAAAAGATTCTCACTCGAGGCGGATAAGTCTCTCCTCTTAAAGATGTTCTAAAGTGAACTTTATTCAATCTTGACTTTTATCTAGAATTCCATATTCTATGTAAAGTATGTGGTATCTCTGAAGAGATTCCTCTTTTTTAAATTTAAAGGTTTTAGGGGTACCGCTATGTAAGGTACCTATCATTAAAACGGGCTGTAGCGCAGGGGTTAGCGTACAAGTCTGGGGGACTTGGGGCCGGCGGTTCAAATCCGCCCAGCCCGATAGAATTTGTGTTTAACAGGGTACCTCTAAAAAATCGATTTAAGAAAAGATCGAGTTAGAATTAAAAAAGGGTTGTTTAAAGGTACCCCTACGTTAGAACTGGAAAATGTGTTTCACGAGGAACCTCTATTTTAGCTGAGAGGAAAACTCTCTTATCAATAAGGAAAGGAAAATACAATGAGCGATAAACAGTACGTTTATTATTTCGGAAATGGCAAGGCTGAAGGCAAAGCCGATATGAAAGAATTTTTAGGAGGTAAGGGTGCGAACCTTGCCGAGATGACCAACCTCGATATTCCCGTCCCTCCAGGGTTCACCATTGCTTGTGACGTCTGCGATCTCTACTACAAAAATGGTCAGAGTACTCCCGATTATATTCGTGAAGAGGTAAAGAAAAATATAGAGCGACTAGAAAAAATGATGAAGAAGGGATTGGGAGACAGCGAGGATCCTCTTCTCGTCTCTGTCCGTTCGGGAGCCGCTGTTTCAATGCCTGGTATGATGGATACCGTGTTGAATTTAGGCTTAAATGATAAGGCCGTTGAAGGACTGGCGAAAAAATCGGGTAATGCTCGATTTGCGTGGGACTCTTACCGTCGATTTATTCAGATGTACGGTGATGTCGTAAAAGAGGTTCACTCCTCAAAGTTTGAAGAGGCTCTGACTCGCATAAGAAAATCTAAAGGAGTTGAACTCGATAGTGATCTCGACGCCAATGATCTTAAAGAACTCGTCACAGAGTATAAGAAGATCTACAAAGAGGCTTTAAACGAGGAGTTTCCTCAAGATCCCCAAGAGCAACTCTGGGGTGCTATCGGGGCTGTTTTTGGCTCTTGGAATAGTGAGCGTGCGATTAAGTACCGCCGGATTGAGCGAATTGAAGGTCTACTAGGAACGGCTGTTAATGTGCAGTCGATGGTCTTTGGAAACTTCGGTGATACATCGGGTACGGGAGTCTGTTTCTCTCGAGACCCCTCCGACGGTAGAAACTACTTCTACGGAGAGTATCTCATGAACGCTCAAGGAGAGGACGTTGTCGCTGGAATTCGAACGCCACAACCTCTGACGCTTCTTGAAAAAGAGAACCCAGCTATCTACAAGAAACTCGATGACATAAAAACTCGACTCGAAGATCACTACAAAGATATGCAGGACATAGAGTTCACCATTCAAGACGGAGAGCTCTACCTACTTCAGACACGAAACGGAAAACGAACAGGATTGGCAGCTGTCAATATTGCGGTCGATTTTCATGAAGCAGGGGTGATTTCGAAAGAAGAGGTGGTGAAGCGCATCACCCCCGATCAGTTGGATCAACTACTACACCCCATG
>CAZATZ010000129.1:0-5532 GCA_964488175.1 uncultured Spirochaetales bacterium | reverse complement strand
CCCTATTTAACAAATTTTTTAACAAATTCTGTTCAAAAAAGATGAATTTAACTAGGATAGTCTCATGCCCATTAATATTCCTAAAAACCTGCCAGCCCTCCCCATTTTGCGGCGAGAAAACGCCTTCGTGATGGATGACTATCGAGCGGAGCATCAAGATATTCGCCCGTTACAGATAGCCATTCTCAATCTTATGCCCAAAAAAATAGATACCGAGTGTCAACTTTTACGCCTCCTTAGCAATACGCCCCTTCAAATCGAGGTAAACTTTCTCACCTTCGAAGATTACGCACCCAAAAATACCCCCATAGAGCATATGCAGTCGTTTTATATCGATTATAAGAGAGCTTTAGAAAAATACTACGATGGACTCATTATCACAGGAGCTCCCGTAGAAGATCTTCCCTTTGAAGAGGTACACTACTGGAAGGAGCTTCAAAAGGTGATGGAGTGGAGCCTTTCAAACGTCACCTCAACCCTTCATATCTGTTGGGGGGCACAAGCAGCCCTTTTTCACCACTACTCTATTCCGAAATATCCTCTCAAAGAGAAATTAAGTGGTGTTTACGAGCATAGACTCTCTGATAAAACACTTCCCCTCACAAGGGGGATGGATGACCTCTTCTACGTTCCTCAGTCTCGTTGGACCTACAACAAGAGAGAGGAGATAAAGAAAGTTGAAACGTTAAAGGTGTTAGCCCACTCCGAGGAGGTAGGAGAGGCTGGTTTTTACATGGCTTCAACCGAGGATATGCGACAGGTCTTTGTCACCGGTCATCCAGAGTACGATACCTCGACTCTCAAAGAGGAGTACCTCAGAGACAAGGAGTCGGGGAAGAACCCCATCTTACCTAAAAACTACTTTTCAAAGGAGAGTGAACACAGTGAAATTCAAATGAGGTGGCGAGGTGCCAGCTCCCTTCTTTACGCCAATTGGGTGAACTATGCCGTTTATCAAGAGACGAATTTTGAACTGGGAAAAAAGAATTAAACGCGGGGGGGTAGCCCTCTTCTCTTTTCTCTTCTTCTCCCTTTTTTTCTCTCTTCAAGCACAAGAGGGTCGTATGTTGTTCCAAGACCAGAACACCTTGGTCGGTGGTTCATCCTTCTTGGAGATTCGAGTGACGGGTATGGAGATCTCCCCCCCTCCAGAGATTCCAGGAACAGAGGAGTACACCATCCTCTTTCAAGGGCAGTCCTCCCAACAGAGTACCACCTCCACCAACGGTCGTACCGTCACTCGCAGAGAGATAGCGTTTCGCTACCTACTAACCCCTCTCAAAAGTGGACAATTTACTCTCCCTGATCTTCGTCTCTCCGATGGAGTTCAGACGATAACGGTCAGAGGGATAACTTTTTCCGTCAAACCAGCCACCCCATTAGATGGGTTTCATCTTATCTTGAGAAGCTCCCAAAAGAGCGTCTATCGAACAGAGCCCTTTCCCGTTGAATTTCTCTTTTTAGCGGACTCCAACGCCGAAGAGTTGCAGTTCTCTCTCCCCTTCTTGGAAAATTCTTCCCTCAAAATCTCCCCTCACACAGGGAGTGATAGCTTTCTCTACTATCTAAACTTGGGAGATTATCGATTCGTTGTCAATCGAGAAAGAATTCGGTACAAGGGGAGAAATTATCGCGGATTACGGATCGCCTTCGATATAACACCCAATGCGGAGGGAACTCTCATCCTCGACACCGCATACGCCAACTTTAGATCGGGTGGAAATCGCTACAGTATTCCTCTCAACAACCCCCTCTCGATTCAAGTAAAACCCCTTCCCCCAGCCGTGAGAGAGGGAAAAGGATTTGTCTCACGAGGGGGCCTCGCGGTCAAATCGAAGATAACACCGGACAAAGTCTATATCGGAGACCCCTTGGAATTAACACTCACCGTTCTTAATGCGAGTCCCTATGTAGGCGATGAACTAAAACTCCTTACCTCTCAAAATCTCTGGCTATCAGAGCATTTTGTCGTCAACTTTATCAAGAGAGGGGGGGAGTTCGAACAGCAGACGTTTACCTATCAACTACGGGCCAAGAGAGAGGTTTTAGACCAATTCCTCCCGCTCAAATTTGTGTGGTTTGATCTCGGAGATGAGATCGTCAAGACGATAGAGACAGAGCCTCTCAATATTCTCATCGAGAAGGGAACCTATCTAACGGCAAACTCTCTTGAACCGGGAGAGACGTCGGAGCGGTTAAAGGCGGGATTTTTATCGCACCTCTACCCCATCGAACAATTCGAGGGGGGGAACCTCTCTCCTTGGCCGAAGAGATCTCTTCTTCTCTTTCTTATCGCCCTTAACTCTCTCTTGCTCTTTGGAAATAGACTCTCACGCAACCAAATGATTCTTCTAAAGAGACAGGTTCGCAAAATCCAAAAAGAATTTCAAGCGGAGGGGAAGAGTCCACAGAGGGTCAAAGAGATTTTGAGGGAGTGGTTTTCTCTCTATTTAAAAGAAAAAACAGCGAATCAAACACTACAAGAACTCTTCTCTCTCCTCGACGAGAGATACTCTCTTCCACCAGAGATCCGAGCTAAGTTAGCCCCTCTGGTTCGATACCTAGACAACCAAGAGTACGGGCTTCAACTCTCTCTAGATAGTTCTATGCCCTCGACCTCTTTTAGCCTTAAAGAACCTCTTTTCCCTAAGAATACCAAATCCCAAAAAGAAGAGGAGGAATTGAAAAATGGGTAGAACTCTTCTCTTATCTCTTATTCTCCCTCTCGCCTTCTCTCTGCTCCTCTCTCTCGGGCAGCCACTCCCCCTCTTTTCTCAAGAGGCCGAGAGTTCCAAGAGTTTGGAAAGTTCAGAGAGTTTGGAAGAGAATCTTGAACGGGGCTATCAATACTACAAAGAGAGTGAACTTGAAAACTCAAAAGAGAGGGAATTAAAATACCAAGGAGCCGCAAAAATCTTCGCTGCCGAGGCACAGAAGAGAGCAGAACCTCTCCTCTTCTACAACGCGAGTGTTGCCAGCTATAAGGGGGGTGATATTTTCAACGCCCTCTACTACCTACGTCAAGCCGAACGACTTGGCGGAGTGCATCCTGAATTTTCACAGAATGAGACCATCCTCGCAGAGGAACTCGGTATCTCTGGGGTCAAACCGTGGGATCAACGCCTCTTTCTCCAGATAAAAAGAATTCCGCAAACGCTCTTCTTTCCCCTCTTTCTCTCTCTCTTTGCTCTTTTCACCCTCGCCCACCTCCTGCGATTCTTTCAAAAAAAGGGGGCTCGAACTCTCTTGATTCTCTCCCTCTCCCTGGCGATCCCCCTCTTCCTTCTCTGGAGTTTCCCTATCGTTTATGAAAAAGAGAATCTCTTCGGCTTGGTGGAGAGCGAGACCCCCCTCTACTCGGCGGATAATTTTGGAGAGGCGCTGGAAGGTCGAATGCTTCAAAAAGGGGAGGAGATCCGCATTTTAAGGGAACAGAAGGGGTGGTATCTTGTCCACCTCTCTCAGGGAGAAAAGATCTCGGGCTGGCTTCCCCAAAAGAGAGTTCAGCCCTATCCTTAAGAGGTGTACGACACCGCCTTAACAGTCGGGACGATTCTCTTTGAAGTTCCTCCCTCTAAAAACGTTATCGGGGATCTTGTATTTACTCCCTCATTCTTGTATCTTAAGCTAGTAAAAACCTTTAAACAAAATGCTTTCAAGGAGATTTGGCACACATGTCAGAGCCTGTCCTAAAATTTGAAAACCTCACAAAAGAGTACCGACTAGGACTTATCGGACACGGAACTCTCTACCGAGACTTACAGTCATGGTGGGCGACGAGTGTTCGTGGAAAAGAGGATCCCAATTCATTGGTCACAGCGAACCATGATCAGAGAGCCGAGAAGGATCACTTCCTCGCCTTAGACGACGTCTCTTTTAACGTAGGTGCGGGGGAACGAATTGCCATTATCGGAAAGAATGGGGCGGGAAAATCGACCTTGCTTAAAATCCTCTCGCGCATCACCTCCCCCACCAAGGGTTGTATCCGCGTAAGGGGGCGAATCGGTTCTCTTTTAGAGGTAGGAACTGGGTTTCACGGAGAGCTGACAGGTCGGGAAAACGCCTATCTCAACGGCTCTATCCTCGGGATGAAAAAATGGGAGATCGATAAAAAACTCGATGAGATCATCGACTTCTCTGGGGTAGAAAAATTTATCGATACGCCCGTAAAACGTTACTCAAGTGGAATGTCGGTTCGTTTAGGATTTGCGGTTGCGGCTCACTTGGATCCCGAGATACTCGTCGTCGACGAGGTACTCGCCGTAGGTGACGCCGAGTTTCAAAAAAAGGCGATTGGGAAGATGGAGCAGGTCTCAAATGAAGAGGGACGCACGATTCTCTTTGTCAGTCATAATATGGCGAGTGTGAGAAAGCTCTGCCAGACGGGTGTGGTGCTCGAACGTGGCCGAATAAAGATGCGAGGTAAAATAGACGAGTGCATCCAGCACTATTTCAAAAGTGATGATACCGCAATTCCCTTGGTCGAGTTTGGCGACAAAGAGCAGATAAATACCTCGATCTTATCCGTCAATTCCATCCGCTCATCTGAACCCCCTTTTTCCACAGAGGTTAACGGATTCTGGAACTTTACGATCACCTACAAACTTAAAAGAGAGATCAAAGGACTCTACTTCGCCCTGACGTTGAGAACTTTTAGCGGTGATGAACCTCTCTACTCTAGTAATAGCTACGACTCTATCGGCTACCTTAGCCAAAAAGAAGGCACTTATACCATCAATGTAAAGATAAAAAATATTCTAAGTTCCAATTATTACGGAGTCAGTTTAGCTGCCTTCAACACGGAATTTGGTTGCCTCTTTTCGCAGATAGGTTTCGCTACTCTTACGGTAGAAGACAACGGAAGCAGAGACAGAGATAAGATCGGGCATATCTACTACACCCCACAGATAGCGTATTTAGCAGACTGGGAACTTTTGGAATAAAAAGAACCATCGGAGTGCCCGAAAGATAGGATTTCGGGTACCTCTAAAAATTCAGTTTCAGGAAATAACGAAGAGATTTTTTGTCCAGTCGAGGAGTTTAAAACGGAGTTTAGCCAAAATTTACCACGATACTATTTACCACGGTACAAATGAGTATTTCAACCAAGCCATAACAAATCTTGGGATTAACAGAAAAGATCGAGTTAGAAATAAAAAGAGTTTTTTAAAAATACCCTTTAATGACAAGTCCGCTTATTTTTAAGCCTGTGCTTGTAGAGGAGGTTGCCCTGTAAGAGTGAGCAAGATTCCCACAAAGTTAGAACTAAGGAGTCCCCCTTGCTCACCCTTCTCTACACCCTCTTTATCGCTCCACTCGAGCTGCTCTTTCGCTCGTTCTTGGAACTCTTCTACCTCCTCACCAATCGTTACGGTTGGTCGATTATACTACTGAGCATCGCAGTGAATACGATCATTATCCCCCTCTACAACCTCGCCGAGAGATGGCGGAGAGAGGATGATGAGATACAATCTCGCATGAAAGCTCGACTCGACGATATCAAAAAGAGTAGTCGAGGAGAGACCCGTCACG
>CAZATZ010000128.1:3526-5538 GCA_964488175.1 uncultured Spirochaetales bacterium | reverse complement strand
CTTGCTCTTGGATCATCGAAAAAGAGTACAATTAAAGGATTGCATTGACATAATCGTTCAGTTAATATATATTTTCCGAACTTGCGACTGTCGTATAATGGTATTACCTCAGCCTTCCAAGCTGATGACACGGGTTCGATTCCCGTCAGTCGCTTAATAAAAACCTTTAGCTTTTGGCTTTAACGCTTGATGTTCGTATCCTCTTGTAAAGAGAGCGGTTTTTAGTTTTTTATCAAAACATAGTCGACAAACGAGACAAAATTTTACAAAAAACCTTCTTTTTTCTCGCTCGGATTCTAAAAAATCTGTCAGGGAAATTTTTGCAAATAAGAGGGTTTTTGAGGGATCTTGTTTTAGGAGAATAAAATGGCAGTTAGTAAAAATGCTCGAATCGGATCAGGAACTCACTCTTTCGTCTGCCCCACCTGTGGTTCAGAGATTAGAATGATGTCTAAATTCGCAAAGGGAAAGATGCAGCACTACTGCTACTGCAGTAAGTGCGATAGATCAGAGAGACGCCCCTCCGATTTTCGTTAGCAAGGGATTCGTTTACAATGCAAGAAGAGAAGAGCAGTGAGGATTCAAAACCGTTCTCATTGAGTCAAAAGATACGTCTTTTTGCGTGGGGAGCCTTCGCCGCCCTAGCCTTTGTTGGGTTCTTCCGCATCGCCAGTCGGGGAACGATTGCCAAACTCTTCTTACTTCAAGATGCAAAAGAGGCCAGAGTTCTTGACTCTACCTCAGTGCCAAGAGAACTCCCGAATTCAAAAAACGGCCCTCTTTTTCCCGATCAAGACTCCTCCATCGATAGTAATGTTGAGACGGTCTTACCTTTAGAGAGTCCCCCCACAGAAGCGACCGATTTTAAGTTAGAGATGCTCTACTATATCTCCATCTCATCCGATGGACGAATTCAGTTGCAACCGAAGAGTCAAACGGTACCGATTACAACAAACCCTGCGAAAACGGTGGTAGAGACCCTCCTCTGGGAACCCGCCAAACACGAGGGAGTAACCTCACTTATCGCAGAGGGGACGAAATTGAACTCCCTCAAAACAGAGAACTCTCTTACGACCGTTGACCTGAGCGAGGAGTTTTTATTTAATCCACTGGGAGGAGAGGGAATTGCCGCAGAACTCGCTCAAATCGTCTATACCCTGACCGAGTTTAGCGAAATAGAGAGAGTTCAATTTTTAATCGATGGTCAAGTCATCGATTATATGAGTCCTGGAATTTATACAAAGGAGCCACTGGAGAGAGAGAGCTTCTCTTTTTAGCGTTGTACTATGAAACTCTTCAGGTTAAAAAGAAAAAGTCCCAACGATGTCAAATCCACTGCTCTTTATCCATCTTAATCCCAATCAGAACTCTATCGTTTTTCCGACTCTCGGAGCGAATTCCTACGAGGGAGTTCTGCTTGTTCCGTTTAAGACACATCCGACGGTCATCAGTAGCCGTTTAACCCAATTCACTTTTCACAGTGACTCCGTGCTCTCTATCCGTCATACCTTCGAGTTATGTAAATCGCATCTTCAAAAGGGTCGCCCGCACATTGTCATCACTCTTCCCCAACATGAAAACACTCTTTTTTTTGAAACCCTCCAAGAAGAACGAGAATACGTCACCGCCATACAGAAAACCCTCCTGCCACTCCCTCTTCTCCTTGAAGAACTCTACCGAAGTGAGTGGATTCCAGAGAGCTCTCTCTCTCTTCTTCTTCCCATCAAAGAGCCTCAAGACTCTCTGAACTTGGGGGGCAGAGGACAGACGATCTATCTCTTTTCTCAACTCTTTCGTGAACACTCTTGGCTACGCAACAAAGGAAGTGGATACCTATATCACGAGAGTCTTGATGCGTTTGAAGAACTACTCAAAGAGGTCGTTTATCCCTCTGACTCAGAGCGGGAGTCGGGGTGGTATCAGCAGATAGAACGTCGTACGGGCAAATGGGTCTTGAAGAAAAAACCGATTCTCGTATACTAACTATCCAAGTCTTTTGAAAATATTTCTCT
>CAZATZ010000128.1:0-3426 GCA_964488175.1 uncultured Spirochaetales bacterium | reverse complement strand
ACGTTCTCATGTAAGGGTCTTCCATGGTGCAAAAAATTCTTTTTTCGTTTGCTCTTCTTCTCTCTTTTTTGATCGCCTTCTTTTTCCCAGAGGGTAAAGAGGCGATACAGCTAGAATTTCTCTCAAAGGGAATCTCATCTATTTTCTTTGCCATAACCGTTCCCACTCTCTTTTTCAGTATTCTCTTGGGGCTGGATCGTCTCTACGCAGAGAGACGTTTAAGTACTTTTTTTAAATCCCTCTTTATTCTTCTTGGGGGGAGTCTCGTTATAACTCTCATTCTCACGTTTGCCTCACTTCTTATTTTTGATCCCGCACGAGTCGATCTGTTCATCGTTCCTGATGGGAGACAAAGCACTCTTTTTGAGTCACTTCAACTTTTGACCTACCTCTTCCCTTTTCAGAGTATCGATCTTTTTCACTTCGAAAATATCTATCTCTCTTTTCTTTTCGCTCTTCTTTTTGGATTCTTTTTCTGCATTCAAGAGAGAGGCAAGAAAGAAATCTACGGCCTGAGTATCGGCCTCTTAGATATTGCTAACCGATTCCAACGTCTTCTGTTCCGCCTACTTCCTCTCTTTATTCTGCCCTTTGCCATTCCTTTTTGGCGTCTTTTCTTCTCTCTTTTTGGTTCACAAACTCCTTCAAACGCTCTTTTTGTCACTTGGTTCTACCAATTTAGCGGTTTAGTTCTTGTGATTGTTTTTATCATTCTCCCCCTCACTCTCCTCATCTTTGGGAGAATGCGTTCAACGTATAGTCTCTACGCCGATTTTTCCTTCGCTTTTTTGGCTGCGTTAGTAACTGGAAACTCTATTTTAACCCTCGCAACCATCTACAAACTATCGATGAAGAAGACGAAGTATCCTAAATGTACCACGGGCGTTGCCCTCTCTTTAACCTTCTGGCTCTGCTCTTTCGGAACAGTTCTTTTCTCCTCGCTTCTCTTTCTTTCGATTATTCACTACTACACTCCCTTGCGTATCTCTATTGGTCAGATAGGCTCCATTGTTCTTACATCGCAGTTTCTCTCCTTCCTTCCCAGTAAGGCGGAGATCTCCCCTCTGTTGAATCAGCTTGAGTTACTTCGACTCTTTGTTCTAGGAGGAAATATTCCTTCGACCGCTCTCGGCTCGATCACTCTCTTTATTCCTATTGCTCAACGCCTTGCCCTTTTTCTCAATACGGCGATTATTGTCATTATTTCCGATATGATAGCTCAAGATTTTGATAAATCATCTTAATCGATATGGGTAGAAACGAGAGAGACGGGGATCCTTTTTATCAGTTCTCGGCTCAAAATATTCTTTATGAAGACAACCACCTTCTCGTTGTTTTAAAGCCGTTTAACTCGCTGATTCAAGGCGACAAGAGCGGTGATGAATCACTCTTAGAACTCGTCAAAAAGTACATAAAGGTACGAGACAATAAGAGTGGAAACGTTTTTCTCGGACTGGTTCATCGTCTCGATCGTCCCGTTGCGGGCGTTCTTCTCTTCGCCAAAACGAGCAAATCTCTCAGCCGTCTCAACAAAAATTTTCGAGAGAGGAGTGTGCGAAAAGAGTACTTAGCTATTCTGAATGCGTCAAAAGGGGAGGGGAGTGAAGGAGAAAATAACTCGATTCTTAAAAAGAGAGAGTTGGTACACTACCTAAGAAAGAATGCAAAACAGAATAAATCCTACCCCTGTTCGTCCTCCGACAAAGGGGCGAAACGAGCCGTTTTAGAGTACTCTATTCTAGGATATTCTCAGAGATATCTCTTGTTACATATTGAATTAAAGAGTGGTCGCCACCACCAGATTCGAGCTCAACTATCCTCAATTGGTTTGCCGATCAGGGGAGACCTCAAGTACGGATCTTCGCGAGCTAACCCGCACAAAAACATCGACCTTTTGGCCTATCGGTTGACTCTAGAACACCCCGTAACAAACAAGCTCCTCTCCTTTACCTCTCCTCTTCCCGAAGAAAAGTTATGGAGAGCGTTTGAGGAGGATATTAAAATCCTTTAGAGGTACCCTCTATTTCATTCCCTTCGACTTTGTTATCTTTTCGTACGCCTGATTAATCAGAACAAGTTGTTGCTCGGCAAACTCGTTAAACTCTTTAGGAAGTCCTTTTGAGGCGATTTTATCGGGGTGAAACTCCATACACCTCTGTCGGTACGCCCTCTTGACCTCTTCTGGAGTCGCAGAAGAATCACACTGGAGAAGGGTGTAAGCCGAGGAGAGAGAAGTTCCATCACTGTAGCTATCACCACCGTACTCGCCGCCGTAGCCAGCGCCGTGCAACTCCTCTAACAAGGCGTCTAATAATCTCGCAGGAAGGTGCAGGAGATGCGTTGTCCGTTTCAAGATCTCCAACTCCTTTGGATTAAGTTCTCCATCAGCGGTGGCGATCACGGTCAGCGAGGTTAAGAGCATCTCACACATCTCAGGATCATAGGTGACAATTTCACCAAATTGAGAGATATACGTACTGATAGAGGTCGTATCGTCTTTCGCCTTTCGGAAGATCTGGATAGCGGCCTCTTTGTCTTCAGCGTCGAGATGCATATTCTCCATAATTTGTTTAACACGTTCGATCTCAACGGCGGAGACAACGCCATCCACTTTGGCGATTTTAGCGAGAGCGGAAAAGTAGCAGACGATAAAGGCAGAAGCGAATCCGTTACTCCTCTCTTCGAAGCTTTCAGCCCGGCTCTCTTCATTGCCCATTTTGTCGATTCTATGCCCTATTGCCACTCCGATTCCCGCACCAAGAGGCCCTCCGACAATAGCTCCGATACCCCCCATCACCGCTTTTCCCAACCATCCCATACTAATAACCTCTCTCTTCTTTTGACTCTCTCTGAAAAAAACTCGCATCGTGTGCCTATTTTAGACAGACGATTTTAAATTTCAATTTTAAATCTCTTGAATTTGCCTTTTTACACAATCCAGATAATTTGAACTTATTGAGAAGAACTCTCTCCTATAAAGAGAGTGATATCGTACTCCTCGCTCTCTTGAGGATAAATCTGTTGAATATCAAGAAGATCGGCGATTTGGCACGCCAAAACAACGTCCTGTTTAGAGATGACATTATCACACTCAACCACTCGATCAGAGGTATTTAAAACCAGAAAACTCTGCGGATAATCGTTTCGGTTAGCGTTTCCAACCTCTGCGATCTCGATTCCGTAAGAAGAGAGATAACTCGCAGTTCGCCCCGCAAGTCCCTCTCTCTCTGTTCCGTTTAAGACAGCGATCTTGGTGCTTTTTCTGCTACTCTCTCCCCCCGCCTCTCTTTTGACTCTCAGTCTCTGTTCTAACTGAGGATACATTTTTCTTGTATTATCCGCCCCACTGAGAGGGAAGATGATCTTCTTTGATCCAATAATTCGAGAAGTTCCCTTGAGTTCTTGGACTTGGTAAAAACTCTCTTG
>CAZATZ010000127.1:0-5567 GCA_964488175.1 uncultured Spirochaetales bacterium | reverse complement strand
AATAGCGAAGAGATTTTTTGGCAAGTCAAGGAACTGAAAACGGAGTTTAGCCAAGCTAAATGAGTATTTTAGTGACGCTGGATTGACAGAAAAGATCGAGTTAGAAATGAAAAAGAGTTTTTTAGAGGTTCCCGAAAGAGATATATGAAATTTAACATGCACTCCCCCCTCCTTCTTCTCTCGTTACCTCTCTCTCTCATCGTCTCCTGTGCTACGGTACCGCCCACCACGTCTTACCACCCCTCCGAGAGTTACGAGAGAGTGACACCTTCTCACGAAGCCCAAGCCCAAGCCAACACCAACACCGACGCCGAAGAAAGAGTTACAATCGCCGAAGCGAAAAAGAGCCAAGACTCTTCACCCTCCTCCACCTCTACCCCCTCAACACCTAATCGCTCTGCCTCTGCCTCTGCCTCTGCCGCCTCCCTGAAAAAGAGAGTACACTTTCCCAAAGAGGTCACCCTCGAGTACCATAAAACAGAGGTCGGCCTTTTAGAAGAGGGACCGAAGATTCCCAGAGAGATGCGAGCGGCTTGGGTTGCCACGGTAAACAACCTCGATCTTCCCGTCTACGACCCACAAGAAGAGGGGGTTGTTGCCAAGATGAAAAGGGATATCGATGAGATCATTAAGAAGACAAAAAAGACCAACTTAAATACCCTTTTCGTTCAGGTTCGTCCGAGTGGAGATCTCTACTACCGCTCGAAGTTGGAGCCGTGGAGCTACTGGATTTTTCACAAACAGGGGACTCCGCCTCCCGAGAACTTCGATCCTCTCGAGTACTGGATAACGCGGGCCCACGAAGAGGGGATTCGTCTGCACGCGTGGATGAATCCCTTTAGAGTCTCAACCAACAAGATGGCGGAGGCGGAGTTAAGCTCCAAGAGTCTCGCCAAGAAACACCCCAGCTGGGTTCGTGCCATCGGGCCTGAGGAGAAGCGGTTCCTCTGGTTAGATCCAGGGATTCCCAAAGCTCGAAAGTATATCCTCTCCCTCTTCAGAGAACTGCTTAAAAATTACGATATTGACGGTCTCGTTATCGACGACTATTTCTATCCGTACCAAGACTACTACGCCGAGGGAGAGAGTTTCCCCGATGCGGAGAGTTACACCCTTTATCAGAAGCGAGGGGGAGAGCTAACTCTCGACGACTGGAGGCGTGAAAATGTAAATCAGTTCGTTCAAGATGCGTACCGCCTCGTCAAGCAGACGAGGAAAGATGTTCTTTTTGGGATCAGCCCCTTCGGCATTTGGCGACCAGGGTATCCCGAGCAGATTCGGGGAAAAGACTCCTACACCGAGATCTACACCGACTCGAGAAAATGGCTCTTCCAAGGGTGGTTTGATTATTTCATCCCCCAACTCTACTGGCCGCTATCTCCCCAAGAGCAGAGTTTTACCGCCCTCTTTAGCTGGTGGCAAGAGCAAAATTCAGAGAAGAGGCACCTCTGGCCGGGGTTACTCCTTGCGAAGAAAAAGAGCGGCGAGAACTCCTACCAAGAGGAGAGTCTTCATCAGATATCGGCGACGAGAGCGCTCTCAACGGGGATCTCCACGGGAGTCGCTCTTTTTCGCTTTAAAACATTAGACTTTATCGAGGAAGAGAGAACTCTAACCTCCCTCCTTCGAGAAGAGGTCTACCAGAAACCCGTCTTGATCCCTCAAACCAAGTGGCTTGAAGAGGATAAGGAGTTAGAGTCTCCTAGTGTGAGAATTTTTTCTTTTGCGAAGGGGGGGGCTCTCGTTTGGACGCCCGTGAAAGGGGCTTTTAACTACGTTGTCTCGATTCAGCAGGAAGGAGAAGCCACCGATGGACCAAACTCTACCGCTCAAGGGAGATGGAAGAGTTACGTCTTATCCCCGTCTCAGACTCTCTTTTTCATCACAAAGATTCCCCAACGAGTCATTGTTAGCAGTGTTGATAGATTAGGAAACGAATCTCCCACGATATTTGTTCAAAATCCCTCGCCTCAACAAGGCGAGATTATCGCAGACGAAATTCTCGTCAAGTCACCAACCGACGAGCCAGTACTCTAACCCTAACCCTTTTTTGGTGCTAGCCCCTCGTGAGAGCCTCTCACGCGTCTATTTCCCTTTTGTAATGGGTAACTTCTCATAGAGATAATAATGGTCGAAGACGGCCTTTAACTGTTCATCGTTTTTGGTTCGATTTTCATGAAAGAGACCCTCTTCTTGGGTTCCTCCGATCGTAACCTGAAAGGGATTCCCCAGAGAGCGAACCTCTCTCCCATTGAGCAGAGACATCGCCTTAAACCAGATATCATCGGCGGAGGGGGAGATCTCTTGAAACAACGCTTTATTAAAAATCTCATTTGAAAGAGAGCCAGAGGGGTACAAAATACCGGAGAGTCCCACAGCGAAGATATCATTTCCCGCCCTCTCTTTAAGACAACACTCCCACTCACCGTAGGAAGAGAAGGAGGCGTCGCTCTCTCTGATCATCACCAGTCCTCGATCACAGATAATATCATTTGGGTACTTCTTGTGTACCTTAAGAAAAGATTCCAGCAGATCTTTGCGGTAGAGAACGTCGTCGTCGACGGTAACAATCGTAGCTTGGGGGTAGAGTCCGAGTGCGTGGATAAGTTTATCGTAAGAGCGTAAATTTTCCTTCGTAAAGCGGATACTCAATCCTCGAGATTCTAGACGCTTGAGAGAGGTCGGAAGAGAGAGGTCTGTGACCTCCTCCTTCGCAAGCCAGAGAATAATACGGTGCGGAGGGTGCGTTTGTTGGAAGAGCGATTCAATCGTTAGGTAGAGTGTTTTCAAGCGAGGGGGGTAGGATGTCAGAGAGACGATCAGCTCGTCTTCCCCCTCGCCACCCTCTCTAACACCACTCTTTCGAGAGGAGGAGAGATGGTGAAACTTCATCCTTAAAAAAGAGGCTAAGAGCGAACGAGCCAACCGTTTTAACCGAGTCGATTGAAGAATAATTCTTTTTAATCCCTCTTTCATTTAAACCTCTCTTATCTATTGCGGGAAGATGATTCTATCTGTAAAGGAGAGTTTTAGAGTCTCTCTAAAATGACCAAATTTCGGTGAAAAAGGTTACAACAATCAGAGACGTAAACAGAACCAGAAGGTTCATTCCTAGAATGAATGATTCAAGAATTCGTTTTCCAAGACTATACGTCGCTGTTAACTCTTTGAAGTGAAAGAGAAAGAGAACTCCACTGACGAGACTAATAAGCAAGCCGACAAGGAGTGAAACTTTCCAGAAAAGAAGAGAAAATTTAAGGTAGATGGGGGAAAAATCGTTGGCATCAAGAACCAAAAAGAGAAAAAATCCATGGAGGGAGGCGAGAGAGGCGTAGAGGGTTAGGCGAAGAAAAGTTCGAGAGAGCCAGAGAGGAGAGTCTCTTCTTACTCGTTTTAAACCGTGCAAGGTCTTTCTCCGTTCAAAAAGAGAGCGTCAAACTAGTTAGGAGAATCAAATCACTCATAGACGGGGAGTGAAGAGGTCGTTTATCGACAAAAACTCACAAATTCTACGCCTAGTAAGACTCTTGTGGGGGGAGAAAACCCTCTCTTGGTTAAGAACGTTCTCTAGATCTCTTCGGCGACATCGTCGTCGATGGGAGCAAAACGTAAAACCGCTGCGGTTCTCTCCGATCCCTCTTCGTTAACATAGAGAAGAGTTCCATCGAAATCAATATTTTCACTCAAAATATGTTGAATTGTCAAGACTCCCAGACCAGCACCTTCGGTAAAATCGATGCGGTCTAACATGTCTTGAGCTTCACCCTTGACATCTAGTCTCTGTAAGAGTCGTTCCGCCTCACGCTCGGAGGGAACACCACGGTTGAGAACCTCTATATGGGGATAAATACCGTCTTGCAATCCCAAACGAATTTCAACCTGCGAACCCTCGTCTTTTAGCTTCTCCATCATAAATTTAAGAAGCTCGGGAGAATCCTTTTGCTTAAAGTTTTCTCTATCTTTAAAAGAGCATCGGATCCCGTTGTCGATCAACTCGCGAACGCAGTATTCGAGAGCGGGAAGGGAAGAGGTCACTCTGAACTCCTCGAAAAACCCATTTAACGCAACCGCCAAATCACGAGAAAATCGAGAATTTTGCACCTTGCACCGAAATTTTATCTCATCGGGTTCTAGAAGGGGGCATACTTGAAAGTCGGGTCTATCCATGGCGGTAATTTTCTACTTTTTCGATAAAAATGCAACAAGAAAAGTACAAAAAAAATTAAATTCCCTCTTCGAATACGATTTTTTATTATTTTTTTGTCGAAATCCTCCCTGAGCAAGGGAGGTGTGAAAGGCACTCTCTAAAGAGCGTTTCCGAACACTCTCTAGAGAGAAAAACTCCCCGTAAGGGGTAAGAACGCCGATCTCTTTCTGGCACAACCTCTCCGCCAAGAGGGTATCGCGTGTTATGACTAAGTCGCCCCTCTTGGGAGTTGCGATGAGGTACTCATCGACGATCTCTCTTCCTTGTTGCGGTGTTAATTCGACGATATCGATAGAAGAGAGATTTTTGGTAGACTCTTTGAGATCATTGATAAGCGTTGAAGAGCATCCGACCCAGATAAGTTCGACGCCCTCTCTAGGGAAGAGTTCGAAGAGTAGATACTCTCTTACCAGTTTCGGACACGAGTCACCATCGACAAATATCGTTAAAAGATCCACGGAAGAATTCTTTTCCGATTGAGAGAGCGAAATTCATCGCCGAACCGTTCGCAGTACCACCCTCGTAGACGGTGCGCACGGGGGGCTAAGTTGGCAAAGGTCCACCACGCAAAGACGAGACCGGGGAGTGACCACGTTAAAATCGCAAAGCCGACCCACTCGAGAACTTCGCCTAGGTAGTTGGCGCTGGTCACATACCGAAAAAACCCACCGTAAGGGATGTGGTGTGCGGTATCTCCCTCCGCTCTTAGGTGTCGAATAATATAGTCTGAGTGGAGATTTATCACGAAGCCAGCCAGAAAGATAGCGGTTCCGATGATGAATTGAGGGGAGAGTAAATACTCTTTTGTGTAGAGATCGTCGGGACTTAGGTAGAAGATCCACCCCCCTTGCATGAGGGCGTTTAACCCGTTAAAGATCCAACCCATGAAGATGATTGAGAGGGGTGTTTTGCTCTTTCCACGGATCAAAAAGGGGAAGACAAAGGTTCGCTGAAAATAGTGCATCTGGAAAATAAGAAAAATAGCAATAATCCCTGGATAAAAGGTTCTCTCAGAGAGCCACCACAAGAGGGTCATGAGAGAAAAGATAGGAAGTTCCATTAGAAACCACGCTACTTTATTGTTGATTCCTGGCCCCCATTTCTTATCCGCAAAGGGGCCATATCCTGCGGAGACAAAAAAGAGTGAGACAAAAACAACGACTCCGCAGAGCGTCATTCCTATCAGAAAATAGTAAAAGGGTTGAAGTAGAGAGTTATATTCTGTCACAAGCTGGCTCCTATCGATAAAGGGTACCCTAAAAAGAATTTAAGAAAATGAAAGTGTAAAATACACTTTATCTTGTAAAAAAGAAAGAGGTCTTGAAGGAGAGTACGCCAGAGTCTCTCTAAAAAACCCTTT
>CAZATZ010000126.1:0-5605 GCA_964488175.1 uncultured Spirochaetales bacterium | reverse complement strand
CTCTATCAAAAACATCTAAATCGATCCTCTCTATCGATTGACTCTGCTGTAAATCCCACGCAGTAAAACCGATGGGAAAGTTCCCCGCTACATTGTCAAAACTTTTGGCTGGTACCACAAACCCGCCTAGATGTTTGGATCTAAAAATCCCCTTAAATTTTTTAAAGTTTGAACCATTAATAAATTTCAGCGTAGAGAATATCATCAATTTAGACCCTGTTATTTCTTGATGTATTTTAATCATAAATAAGGCGAATATTTCATTCGCCCCACTACCTAAAATTTCTCTATATTTCTCATGAGTTTTAGACCCTTTCGAGACACTGGGTTTATTTCCCCCCGTCCCTGTAACGGTCTTCGCACTCGTCGCCTCGGCGTACGGAGGGTTGATATAGATGACAAGTTTTTTCCGTCTCTCTTCATCTTGAACAATCTCGAGCAGAGGCTTCGGCAACGTCTCAAAATCATCGTTCAAAAAATCAAATTGAAAGACGTGTTCCTTGAGCAAGTTGGCGTGATGACCCTCGATACGGGTGTGAATAACGTCGATATCCTCTTTGTCTAGCGTCGACGCAAAGAGATTGTACCGATTGGTGAGACCGTTGAGCAGGTTCCCCGTACCGCAAGCGCAGTCCCACACGTAGTACTCCTCTTGCCAATCCTCTCCCAACACATCAGCGATATATTTCTGACTCAGCTCGACCCACTGGATAGGGGTATAAAACCCCCCTTTTCTCTCTCTGACATCGTAGGGGCGTAACAGCTCTCTTCGCTCTACGATATAATCCCAGTACTCTCGCTTGGACGGTCTCTCGTACTGGTTCCAAAACTGAGAATGAGCCACCCGATTATCGTTGAATGAGGTCTCCTGAAAAAGGTATCCTTCCCCCTCTGATCTCTCTTTAACAGAGACGTATTGATCACTCTTTAGCAAGGCGGAGAGAGACTCTTTTAAACCCTCGTTACTCTCTGAGAGTAGGTCTGCTAGGTAAAAATCCACATCCAAAATACCTACTTTTTTGCAGGCCTCCCAATCCATAACAAGGCTCGGCTGAACCGCCTGAAGCCATTTATGATAGACCGCCGTAAAATTGTTCTTGTCGATCTTTGTTTTGCTCACATCTTGTTGATCAATCACAAAATTCTCTTTGATAAAGGTTTTTAATTCTTCCTCTTCTTGATGATAATTAAAGAGATAAGATTTGTAAGCTAATAACTCTGAGACTTGTTCTAAAACGAGTTTAAATTCTTTTGTCTTACGATTGGAGAGGGTGACGTTCCAATTAAAATCGTTGATATCAAAAATAGATGCGATCTCATGGTACGCAATAAGCGCGATGGTGTCGGGGTCGAACGCCCCTAGAAATTTAGGCGGTAGATATTTGGTGTGTGTTTTCTCTTTCCCTATCGTTAAAATAAGCTGAGTCAGCGAGGTTTTAAAATCGACGGACTCTTTTTTGGCTTCCGCCCATAAAAATGACTGGGATTCTTTCGTGAATAGGTTCTCTTTCTCACTGATGCAGTAATCTACCCTCCCGAGTCTCTTGGTTGTATCAAAATTTTGGATAAAGAATTTTTTAGAGAGGCGTAGTTTGATCTCTTCTTCAATCCCTTTTCTTGTTTGCCCTCTTGTTTGCATTATATGTTCCCCTCTTTTCTGCTCTATCTAGGGTAACTAGTTGTGCAATCGATTATAAGTAGAAAGAGAGGGTACCTCTAACAATTCGGTTTCAAAGAAGAGTGAGTGAGAGTCTGAAAAGAGGTCTTCTTTTAGAGATCTTCTTTTAAAAATCTCGGCCTACATTCTTCGAAGAAAAAAGAGGGTCAAGTCGTCGTACTGATCCAACTCCTTGACTCCCTGAAATCGGACGTATTCACTCCCCTCTAGAGAGGTTCCCTCCGTGCTAAAATAGGCGGGGTACTCGGGCATCGTCTCTTTGAGGAACTCGTTTAGTCTCTTTTCGACGTGGACAGACTCCTCGCGTGAATCGGGTTCAATAGGGAAGGTTCGAAACATTTTCTCTACCGCCAAAATACCTAAGACGGCACTCTCTGCGGTGACCTTCGTCTCTTTAAAATTAAAATTCAGTTGATACGTTGTATCCCCATAACGTTTTTTTAAGACATAATTCTTCTTCCGCATCACGGCACGGAGGATATCAAAAATCCGCTCCTGTCCAAACTCCTCGAAGTCAAAATCACTACTCGCCCGTCGCCCAGTATCCTCTCGATCACTCCACTGGGCCTCCTCGATTCCATCAGTATAGAGGAGGAGCATATCCCCCTTCTCTAACTCATAAAACTCCTCTTTATACCCCCCCGTTTGCTTAAGCATCTCAAGGGGAAAGACCCCCGCCGCTGGAATCGAGTGGAGATCATTTTGTTCAATCGAGTTCGTTTTTTGACGGTAGATTAGAAAGAAACTATCCCCCGCATTAGAGACGGTTATCTTACCCGTTTCAAAGTCCGCCAAAACAACCATAATCGCAGCAAACCTATTTTTCATCCCCGTCTCTTCTAAAAAGGTATTTACCCTCGTTAAAAACTCAATTAGCTCTCCCTCTAAGGGGTCACCTTTCTTTACCGAACCCTTTAAGTTGTCGAAGTAGGCCTTAAACATCGTCGCTACCTGTATCATCAAGAGGGCAGCGGAGACACCCTTTCCCGAGATATCACACTTGATGATGACGAAGTAGTCGGGAGCGAGTTCTAGGTAGTTGAAGTAGTCACCAGAGACCCCTTTCGCACCAGCGTAATACCCATAAAATTGGGCGTGGGGAGTTCGCAGACTTCCGTAGGCACTCTTCTGATCGGCCTCCGCATCGGGGGAGATCTTATCGAGAGGTAGAAAGAGCTTCTGAATCTCCTTTCCAACCGATAGCTCCTTATTCGCCTCCGCCGCTTTGACCAACCCCGCCGTCATCTCATTCATCGAAGTCGCTAAGAGACGCATCTCATCGTTCGATTTTAGATCAATTCGGTGATCTTTTAGCTTCGATTTATCCTCGGTATCGCGAATCGTCTGAACCCCAAAAACCAACTTCCTAACGGGGGTAACAATCGCACGGGCGAGGGCGAAGGCCCCTATGAGAGAGAGAAGAATAACGATGGCTAAAACAGAGAGGGTGATGAGAGTGAGGGTTCTCTGAACCGCCTGCATCGATTCTTGAAGGGGTTTTAGCGAGACACCCATACGGATAGTCCCTCTGTAAAAACTAGAATCCTCTCTTGTGTAGTACAAGATAGGAACGTAAAAGAGGGCGGTTGGGATATCCGTGTTAAACCAATCTTCTGGCAGAAGAAATGTTCCCTTCGCTGTTTTTGCTCTACTAAACTGTGTCGAATAGTCGGCAATCGTCTGGTTGATCTCTTGTATCTGATCCGAGATACGAGATAACTCCACGGTATCCAACTCCTCGGCGGCAGAGAGTTCTTTTAGACGAAGATCCAGAGAGTTCAACTCCCGTATTTGAGAATCAAGACCCAGTTTTAACTGCGCATCAAGGGTAACAACTTGTTCTCGTAACTCTTCACTCAGAGTATCATTTATTTCAGACACCCCCTGCAGGAAGAACCCGATACCGTTAAAGATATTTCTTAGACTAATAATTTTTCCCTCTGGAATGATCTCACGCAAGATGTAAGTGTCTCCGACCAAGGTATAGAAGTCGAGAACCGTCTTTCTATCCTCTTCGCTAACAACGTTTAAGACTCTCTCCTCAAACTCTATCTGTTGAACCCTCTCTGGAAATTCGACCTTAGAGCCGATATTGGGATCTCCCGAAGCCCAGACAAATTCAAATCCACTCTTCGTCGGATCTTGTCCAGCCCCCGTAATGGTAATGAACTCCCCCTCAGAGATCGTCGTTATCAGTTGGGTCAACTCTCCCAGTCCTAGCTGCTTGTTATTTAAGTTTCGCTGTGCCTCATTGACCGCCTCTGCCCTCTGCCCATCATCGAGGGATTCAAGCTCATCTTCGGTAGGAAGCTTCGTGTCGAGCAGGAGGTTCGTTAGAGCGCTGTCGTGGAGGGTCGTCATCAGAATGTTGACTCGCCCCTGCAGACTATCCAAGAGGTTGGTACGCTGGATTTGAACCATGTAGACCCCAAAGAAGAGTGAGACCAAGAGGGTGGCGGTGACGCTAAGTGAGAGAAGCGCAACCATGAGCTTTAGCCTCAGACTAAAGAATCGATTGCCTGTCTTCATATACATCTCCTTCAACATTTGTGAACTCTGAGATCCATCTTGCTCAACCCGTTTTCTCTCAAGATAGAAAAGATAACTAAATCGAAAGAGGCGTACCGAGTACCAGCACGAGAGAGCAAAGAGGATACCTAAGATAAGAATTAAAAGAATGACTAAAAGATTGTTTAAAGCGAAATGGTACCATTTTTCAAAGATGCCAGCAAATTTATCTTTAGAGATAAAATCTCCAAACTTTAAGGTTCCCGCCTCATCGAAGGCGATCTCTCGATTCCAGACCGAGACGCCACGTTCGGGGTGAACCACACCGATAAAGTAGATCCCCTCTGGAATCGTTCGAATTTCAACCCCTTCAATTTTTATATCGCTGATCAATTGAAATTCATTGGCCGATTTAAAGTACTGGAGAACTCGATCTTCTCCCTCTGGATCACGGGAGATGAAGACCTCATTGACCTCTCCTAAAAAGTTAAATCCCTTTCCGTGAAGAGTCAGAACGTTGCGATCGTAGAGGTTTTTTTCCGCCACAACGTTTATAATCGTCGTAACAGGAACGTATTTATTAAGACGGAGAATGACACGAGAGGGAAGAGACCAGTTCCCCGCACTATCTTGACCAGAGACACGCAATTGCCACCAGCCGTCATCTTGATTGTTAAATCGAAAATATCGATTTTCAGTCTCTATAAAATTGGATTCTTGGTTTAGTTTTTTCGAGTCTGGAGTCTTTCCATTTCCTAGAAAGAGAAGTTCGTAACGGTATTGAACAACGATATCTCCCCTCTCTTGAGCCGGTCTCCAATAGACCGAAAAGGTATTGCTCTGGGTGTACCCCTCTCTATCAAAGGGAATAAAATCTATCAGGGGAGGGGAGGGGGGAGAGAGGTCATAAATAAAGGTGACAGCGAGAACGTCCGACCAGTTTCCCGCCCCGTCTTGAATTCGAATCAGAAGGTAGTAATTCCCCTCTTTTTCCGCCTTAAAGGAGGATTCCATCGCTCCCGGTTTAACCGCAGGATTAAACTGAGCCGTCGTGACCTGATTTCGATCCGCCCAATCAATCTCAAGAGAGGAACTCCAAGCGTACTGAGCCGAGACAATCCCAGAACTATCTTTTGGATAGTCCCAACGAACTGTGATGTTAGGATCGGCGGAACGCAGATGGAGGTTCTCTCTATCAAGAATAGTAACCGTATCTACCTGTGTATCTTGCTTAAGAACGAAGAGAGTCTGCTTTTCATCAACGGACTGCCCCAACCAAAAAAAGGAGAAAACAGAGCCGGTAGTCACCGATTGGAGATCAAAGATTCGACCTTCGCCAAAGGAGATCTGTTTCGTATCAAAACTCAACTTTCCATCGATTTTCTGAGGGCTAGAGAGAAAGATATTATCCGCTCCTAG
>CAZATZ010000125.1:0-5616 GCA_964488175.1 uncultured Spirochaetales bacterium | reverse complement strand
CCGACGAACTACGACCCGCAGAAAGATTTTTTTAACACGACCTCCGTCGAATCGGTCATCGAGGAGATCTTGGAAAATACGTCAACGACGACGCTCGTCGTCCGCTCGACCGTCCCTGTCGGATTTACACAGAGAATGCGAGAGAAGTTTCAGACGCAAAGAATTCTCTTCGCCCCCGAATTTCTACGAGAGGGGAGTGCGCTTTACGACAACCTCTACCCCTCCCGCATCGTTATCGGAGGCACGTCTCTAGATGACGTGTCCGACCAACAATCTAATACGCCATTCAGTACGCCAGCCGAAAAAGTCGCCCAGATTGTTCAAGAGGGGGCCGTCAAAAAAGAGATTCCCACCCTCTTTATGGGTTCGACGGAGGCGGAGGCGATCAAGCTCTTCTCCAACACCTATCTTGCGATGCGCATCGCCTTCTTCAACGAACTCGATAGTTACGCCGAGAGCCACAACCTTGCCTCCCAGCAGATCGTCGAGGGAGTCGGCCTAGACCCTCGAATTGGCACCGAGTACAACAACCCCTCTTTTGGATACGGTGGGTACTGTCTCCCCAAAGACACCCAACAGTTACGAGCCAACTTCGGTGACATCCCCAACAATATCATCAACTCGATTATCGACGCAAACGAGACGAGAAAAGAGCACGTCACACGCAGTATACTCAACCAAAATCCGAAGACCGTGGGGGTGTATCGGTTGACGATGAAAAGTGGTTCCGATAATTTTAGAGACTCCTCTATCTTGGGAGTCATCGAACGGTTGATAAAGAGGGGTGTCGAACTTCTTATCTACGAACCTAACTACCACGAGGGAGGCTCTACCGCCTTGCCCCCCACGATTACGCAAGTCCCCCTCACCAACGATCTCAACCAGTTGAAAAGTAGGTGCGATCTTATCATCGCCAACCGAATGAACACAGAGCTAGAAGATGTGAGGGAGAGGGTCTACACACGAGATCTCTTTTTCAGAGATTAGAGAAATTGTTTAAGGCTACTTCTAAGGGAAATCTCTGGAAAATTTTCTACCCTCTCTCGAACTGAGACCCTGAATAGAAAGAAAGGCTTAAACCAAAGACCAAAACAGACTTAAAAGGACTCTCCAAATGTTGCTCTATTTAAACTACCCCTCATGGCTACACCCCGAAGTTATCCCGGGATTCGCTTTCTTGCGGTGGTACAGTCTCATGTACCTCGCTGCGTTCGTCCTCACCTACATCCTCTTTCGCAAGTTGCTTAAGAAAGAGGGGGTCGAGATGGATCCCAAGGTGATAGAATCCCTCTTCTTCTCGATGATTATCGGACTCCTCCTCGGGGGACGCATCTTCTCGACACTCGTCTACTACGACACCGCCAAGTACTGGCTGGCACCGTGGCTCATCTTCTGGCCATTTAACGCCGAGATGCAATTTGTTGGACTGGAGGGGATGTCGTATCACGGAGCGATCATCGGTATCCCGATAGGAGTCTTCATCTTCGCACGACGGTACCACTACTCCTTCTGGGCGCTCTCCGATCGTGTCGTAGCCTGTGCCTCTCTCGCCTACACCCTCGGACGATTAGGAAACTTCGCCAACGCCGAACTCTACGGACGAGCGACATCGGTCCCTTGGGGGATGCTCTTTCCCAACGCAGAACGATATCCCTCCTATGAAAACTGGGTAATCAAGATCGCACAAGAGACAAATATCCCTCTCAACTCCGCCTTCATCAATCTCCCCCGACACCCCTCACAACTCTACGAAGCCTTCTTTGAAGGGGTCGTCCTCTTTTTCGTCCTCTGGTTTATCGCCCTCCCTCGACAAAAACGGGGAGGCAGTGCGCTCGCACTCTACCTCTTTGGATACGGATTTTTCCGATTTGGAATAGAGTATTTTCGTGAGCCAGATATCCAGCTTCTCTTTCCTCTTCGGTGGGGAGACCCCACGGCTCACTTCTCGTACCTAAACTTTACAACCGGTCAAATACTGAACGCACTGATGATGTTCATTGCTGGTTTAATGTACTTGTACTTGAGGAAGAGAAATTTCTCCCCCCACCTAGAAGTTTTAAACCAAAAAGCGAGTCGGCATAAGCACACATCAAAGAACAAACACGCATCCAATCATACTTCCAAGAAGAGGTAACCGTCTCTCCGCTCTTAACGACCCACCCCCTCGTTAGAGGAGGGAGAGAGGTGAGAGAGAATCGTGAAAGAGAGGAAATTCTCTAGGAACGTAGTCTTCCTGTTTGCTTTTTTCTTCCCACCTTGTTATTCTTCTGATACTTTAATAGAAAACGATTTCCCTTAAGAGAAACGAAAGAGAGAGAGATAGATGACGAAAACTGATTCCTCTAAAACATCGCAACAATCTGCCAAAAAAGAGAGAGTTCTGGTAACCGGTGCAAGTGGCTCCCTCGGATTTGAGACATTCAAAAGTCTATGGGGTAGACGAGACTCCTCGGGAGAGCTTAAGTACGAGATCGTCGTTCAACTCAGACCCCACAAGCAAAACTACAAACTCTTCAAACCCTACATGAAAGAGGCGAAGATGACCGATTTTTCTCAAAAAGGAAAAGTCACGGGTCACCTCTTCACGATCGTCTGGGGTGATGCGTCAGAAGAGGGCGTTCTAAGTGAGGCGTGTCAAAAGATCGACTGGCTACTAAACTGCATGGCACTTATCAGCCCCATGGCAGAACTCCAGCCAGAAGAGACGATAGCCGTCAACCTCACGGCGATAAAGACAATGATAGATTCTATCAAGGAGCAGGGACTTGAGAACCACACCAAGTTTATCAATATCGGCTCCGTCGCTGAAACAGGCGATCGATACGGTACCATTGCGAGCGGACGTGTCGGAGATCCCATCAATATCAGCGTCTTCGATATCTACAGCGTCTCAAAGGTAGAGGGTGAGAGACTCCTCCTCGAGTCCGGTCTCAAGTACTGGGCTCACCTGCGACAGACCTTTATCATGACCCCCAACGTCTTCGCCCTCGAAGACCCGATCATGTACCACTCACCGCTCAAGGCTCAGATGGAAAACAACACTTCACGTGACGCTGGTAGGGGAATGGCTAACACTCTCGACATCGGCGAAGAGAGCGACTTTTGGTGTCGTGTCTACAACTTCGGTGGTGGTGAGCACTGTCGAATGAACTACTACGACTTCGTCCGTAAGATGTTCTTGCTCGTAGGTATCCGCATTGAAAAAGTCATGCCCAGACGGTGGTTCGCCCTCCGTAATTTTCACCTCCACTACTTCGAAGACTCCCACGTTCTCAACGAGTACATCCATAACTTTGGAGATAGTATGGACGACTACTACGAGATGGTCTGGAAAAGACTCTCTCTGGGGTTAAAGATCGTCGCCAAACTGAACAACCTCTTCCCTCCCTTTCGTGCGTTGGTCGAGATGGCAGCTGCGTCACGACTAAAAAACCACGCCAAACAGCCCTCAGGAACCCTCGCTTGGTATACCGAGAAAAACGACGCGAGGATCAAGGCCTTCTACGGCTCGTACGAAGCCTACGAATCGATTCCCGATTGGGGCGTCGATATGCCCGCAGGAAGTGATGGCATACCCCTAGAAGAGTTTAAACAACTCGACCACGGCTACGACGAGAGTAAAGAGGTACTGCAAAAAGAGGATCTAGAGAAGGCCGCAGAGTTTCGTGGTGGAAAATTTCTTAGCGACTCCTTCGAGGGAGACCTCTCCCTACCAAAAGAATGGGAGTGCGGTTTCGGACACAAATTTACCCTCCGTCCCTACACGGTCTTGAAGGCGGGACACTGGTGTCCAACGTGTGAAGCCCCCCCTTGGAACTACGATCAGATCGCGAAAAAGAGTCCCTTCTTCGCGCAGGTCTGGTACGAAATCCACGAAAAAGACGAGGATAACTACTACGACGAAAAGTGTTATGAAGACGTTTTAAAGAAGAGATAACGATCAGGGAACATTTTTTAGAGGTTCCTGAAATATGTGAAAAATTTTTATGGTTATCTACTCAGAAATATTGTACCATGGAAGAGACGTTTTCTAAGTTCTTTTTTAGATGTATTTTTTATTTTTTCCTTTTTGGATAATATTTGGAGAGAGCAAAGGACAAGGTAGAGCGTAAAAGAGAGAGTCTCGAGAATCTTTCAGCGGTGACCCCGTTCATTCATGAGACATCTCTCCCGTGCTAGAAAGGAGATTTTAATGGCGTTGGAAGAGATTCGATTACCCGAGGTTGGTGGTGGTGAACCGGTCATGGTCACCGAGATTTATGTAAAAGAGGGAGACGTCGTCGAACTCGATTCCCCGCTCCTAGGTGTCGAGAGTGAGAAGGCTGTCGTCGATGTACCCTCTCCTCAGGCGGGTACGATTAAAGAGATAAAAATCTCAAAAAGTACAGAGATTAACGACGGAGATCTCCTCTTTATTATCGACTCCCAGTCCGCAGAAACGGCGGACGCAAAACCAGCGGAGGCTGAAAAAGCACCCGCTCCCACTCCCCCCCCCGTCCAAGTAACCTCGACCGAGAAAAAGAGAGAGACTCCCGCCGCTCCAGTTGCGTCAGTTTCGGGGGCGAAACCCCACGGCTCCCCCTCCGTTCGAGCCTTTGCTAGACGCCTCGGTATCAACCTCAGTGAAGTTCCTGCAACGGGCAAAAAGAGTAGAATCTTGCACGTAGACGTAGAGAAGCACGTCAAAGAGAGAATGACCACAGGTGGTGGTGGTGGCGGTATTCCTCCCCTGCCCGTCGTCGACTTCGCCTCTTTTGGAGAGATAGAGAGCCGACCGTTAAACAAGATAAAGAGACTAACCGCTCAACGTTTGAGTGCTGGTTGGTTGAACTCTCCGCTCGTCACACAGTTTGAGAAGAGCGATATCACAGAGATGGAAAATTTCAGACAAGATCTAAATAAAAGAAGACGCACAGATGCGGATCCCAAATTTAGTCCCCTCGTCTTTATCATCAAAGCAACGGTTACCGTTTTAAAGAGATTTGACACCTTCAATAGCTCCCTCTCACAAGATAAATCGGAGTTAATCATACGTAAATATTATAACATCGGTGTGGCTGTTGAGACCCCCAACGGATTGGTTGTCCCCGTCATCAAAGACGCTGACACCCTCTCACTCACCGAGATAGCCCTCGAACTAGGTCGGCTGAGTAAATCGGCACGTGAGGGAAAATTAAAACCGAGTGAAATGACCGGTGGAACCTTCACAATCTCCAGTCTAGGCGGTATCGGTGGAGTTGGATTTACCCCCCTCCCCAATCCTCCTGAGGTGGCGATCTTAGGTCTCTCGCGCTCTGCGATGGAGCCACTCTGGAACGGAAGTGAGTTTCGCCCTCGGCTAATGCTTCCCTTCTCTCTCACCTACGATCACCGAGTCATCGACGGAGCAGAAGGGGCAAGATTTGCCGTGGCTATCAAAGAGACTCTTGAAGATCTCCGCCGAGTGATCGTCTAGTCCTCTCTAAGTAGGATTTAACGATTTCAGGGGTTGATGATTTAAATATGGTCATCTCTCGAAAGAGGGGTGAGACTTTAGGGTGCCTTCTTTAGGGAACCTTAAAATCTCACCCCTTTTTTGATCTCCTTGCGATACGAAGAGTGATAAGAGATTGTCTC
>CAZATZ010000124.1:2326-5635 GCA_964488175.1 uncultured Spirochaetales bacterium | reverse complement strand
ATTGCATTGTTAAATCAAGCGTTGGGTGCTAACCGAAATTTGCGGGCGGCGAGAACTCTACGTGACAGGTTGCTCGAAGAGCAGAGTCGTAATGCGGTCGTTGCTCTCGCTCCAGCCGATGGAGTCGTGTTTCGGCAAGCGCAGCGGAGCTATATCGCAGGACGGTATAACGAGGCGAATATTTTAGTCAATCGGTTGTTGCAAAATAAACGATACCTGCAGTACGCACCTCTGAGTGATTTACAGCGAAAGGTACTCTCCCGTATTTAATTTTAACTTTAACTTGAACTTGAGAGTGTCGGTTTTTTAGAGGTGCCGAGTAATTAGAACGTGAGAATTGCTAAAGATCTCCGTAGGGTAGGCCTGCTGAGAAAATTGGTAAGAAACTCTCTTTGGAAGAGAGTAAGTCGAGAGAAGAGAGGTTCCTATATGGAAAAAAAATCTTTTATTAAAGGCGGATTATTAGCTGACAGTGCGGCCTTAGGCTCCCATTGGATTTACAAACCCGCAAAAATTCTTGAACTATTTGAAAATTTTGATTCTCTCTCGAAGCCTTATGAGGACTCTTTCCATAAAACGGGAGTTCTGGGGGGACAGACACACTACGGCGATCAGACGATATGGCTCTTAGAGAGTTGTGCGACGGCTGGACGATTCTCCCTCGACGTCTTTCGGGAGGTCTGGCTTAAACACATGGAGGAGTACACGGGGTACTGTGACGGTTCGATGACAAAGAGTCTCCCTCTTTTGAAAAAAGGATCTTCCGTCGGGGCCGAATCCCACGATCTGAGTAGCTCGTCTCGGGCAATTATTACCATGGCTTTAGCCGAAGGGGAGAGTGAACGTCTTGAGACGTGTTTTTCTGAGATGGAACTAACCCACACGGGAGAGAGTTTGCGAGAGGCTGTGACGCTCTTTTGTGAGATCTACGCAGAGTTAGAGGGGGGAAATCTCTCTCTCTGTGAAGCGACCCACCGAGTCTTAGAGAAAACCTCCGTCGAGTGGATTAAAGAGAGCTACGCGGCAGTTCTTGAAAAGTCAGAGGAAAAAGATGTCACCAAGGTTGTCGCTGAATTGGGGTCGGCTTGTAGTATGCCAAAGAGTTTCGCAAGCACCCTCTATCTCTTTCTCTACGACTTTCAAGACTACAAGAGTGCTACCGTCGCCAATCTTTACGCCGGTGGAGATAGTGCTGCCCGTGGAACTCTTCTGGGGGCGTTTTGGGCTGGTATCGAGGGTGAAGAGAGTCTGCCCTCTGCTTGGCTCGATCAGTGGTTGGCTCGAGAGAGGGTTGAGCAATACCTCGGACAACTGAAAATCTAAACCCTTTCAGTTATCTGGTATTCGTATTCGCATTTTCATTCATATTCATATTTGCATGGGAGTACTGGTAAGAGGCTCCTCTCTAATCCCCCCCTTCTTAAAAGGGGTTTAGGGGACGCCTCTTTCACTTGACTACTCTTCCGTCGCCCACCGTGTATTCTGGTGCAAGATAGGCGGGAAGCTATCACCCTTTTTCATCGCTTCTAGGGTCTCTTTTTTTATCTCTTCGTCGATCCACAAAAACCCTCCCGAAGGATTCACACCGTCGAGACTAGAGTCCCCTATTTTTGCTCCAATATAAGAGGGAAATCGAATCCACCGCCAGACGCCACCCCTCGCATAGGAGAGATACCACCAAGGGATCAAGAGAACCTCTTTGCGCATGAGTCGTTCGATCTTCTGCGAAAGTTCCGCCTTCTCTCCAAAGTCGAAGGTCGTTCGATACTGGTCTACCAGTTCATCCATCTCGGGGGAGGCGTAGTTAAAGAAGTTGTTCGTCTGCGGTTTGTTCGCATTCTCTGAATTCAAATACTGCCAATACGCAGGGAGGATTCCAGTCGACATCGCCCCCCACCACACCTGAAATTTCTTCTCTAAGACCTGCTTGAAGAGATCGGCTCCCTCTATCTGTTTTAACTGAAGCTCTAACCCCGCCTTCTTCGCCTCCTCTTTGAGAAGAGCCAGTCGTTCGCTGTGGTGCTGGGCTCCGTAGACGACCTCCAACGAGAGTCGCAACCCCTCTTTGTTGACTCGTATTCCGTCTGAACCAAGTTCGTCAAACCCCGCCTCTGAAAAGAGTTCTCCCGCCTTGGTGGGATCAAATTCTGGGTATCGGATCGTCGTATCATCAAAATCAAACTCACCGATTTTGTGTCCAATGCTGACGTTGTTGGCTCGAGAATAGTCGCCTCTCAAGAGAGAGTTTAGCATGAGGTCAAAGTTGAGAGAGTACGCCAAACCCTCACGAATACGACGATCGGAGAGGTAGGCCGAAGCGGTATTTAAGAAGAGTCCTTGAAACCCCTGCTTTTCATCGTAGTTATAATAGAATCGTTCGACGTATCCCTTTTTAAACGGCTCTTTTTCATCGGCTGTGTACCAGAACTCGGGGAGAATCATCGGCTGAGAGTCTAGTTGTCCGTCGAGAAAGTAGGTCTCGGCAACCCCCGTTCCTCCCGTGATGACTCGGATCTCATGACTCTCGATATTGTAGCGATTTTTGTATATGGGATAGTCGTACCCCCACCAATCTTCGACTTTTGACATCCGCAGGTACTCACCATCTTTAAACTCCGTCACGAGGTAGGGGTTGACCGTGGGAGCGACTCGCCAGTTCTCCTCCTCAAGATAGTTTTCAGGGACTTCATTTGAGTAGTAATGCGAGGGGAGGGGAGTCACGTTGGCGGTGTAGAGGAGTTCCCAGTCGCTGACTCGATTTTTGAGATGAATTGAGATGGTGTAATCATCGTAGCGACGGATCGAGTCGATGACCTCTTCGTAGTAGTTGTTATACCAGGGAGCTTGAATGTTTTCTGAGCGCATAAAGTCGAGAAGAAAGAGGTAGTCTTTTGCTGTAATGGGTTCTCCGTCACTCCATTTCGCCTTCTCATTTAGCTTGAAATACACGTGTTTTTTATCCTCTCCCAGCGCCCAGTGCGTCGCTAATCCAGGGATAAAATCACTCGTCATAGGGTGTAGCGAGATGAGAGGAAAGTTGTTTGTAAAGAGAGAGCGAGTCGCTCCATTTGAATTTGGACCGACAATCCGAAACGTTAGCGGATAGCCAGAAATCCAAGTTCGGAAGGTACCGCCCTCTCTGGCCTCGGGGTCTCCTATCGCACGGGGAGAGGCCGTCTCCCACTCTAAATCCTTGGGAACGTCGGGGAGATCAACGACGAGATCTCGATCAATAAAGCTCTCGGCTTGCCAATCTTCTGAGAACTCTCCCTCCAGAATGGTGACCTCCGTCTCGTCTTGGGATTGACA
>CAZATZ010000124.1:0-2226 GCA_964488175.1 uncultured Spirochaetales bacterium | reverse complement strand
GGGGAAAGAGTTGTCGAATGCGTACCATAAAAATCTCCTTTTCAAAGGTCTCGTTGAGAGTAGAGAGACGAAAAAATAGAGGACAGGGAGGAATTCTTAGGAATCTCCGCCATGAGGAGTCTCTCATTTTTCGTCTTATTATCATTTTGAGATATTCTTGAAAATCACTTCTTCTATGAAATTTTTCCCTCTAAGCGTCGCTTTTCTTGTCGCTTTTTCTGCTTAAGAATCCCTTGGACGACGCTCTCTGCCCACTCTTCGCTCTGCTCTTGAAATCGACCCGAGAGTTCATCCCACTGGAACGGGGCTGCGACCGGTTTTGCCCCACTCGCACGACAGCGAGCCTCCAAAATCCGTACCGCTTCACAAAAATGGGTGAATCGGGTATCCCCTGGCCCAAAGACGGCGTAGAGGTGACCCTTTAAGTTTAGTTTCTCTCTTTTCCACTCTCTCTCAAAGGGAACGAAATCGTCCTGAAGAGTTCCATCGTTCCACGTTGAAGAGCCTAAGATGAGGTAAGTAGCCTCTTTCAAATCGCTCAAAGAGGCCTGAAAGACATTCATTTTTTTGGGTTTGAATCCGTTCTGAGTCAGCGTTTCATACACAATATCGGCCATCGTCGAAGTTTTTCCACGTCGAGTAGCGTAGAGGATAAGAATTTTTTCATCCACCAAAGGCTACCACCTAGGATAAAATCTTTGCGATAGAGAGAGGGCCTTTGAGCTCCGTCTTCATGACGATCGGTTCGGTGATCTCATTCCCCTGAGGATCCTTTTGGAATTGAACGCCGACCTCCATCGAGGTTCTGTCAAAGGTTTCAACGATACGCCCCTCGTATCCAGATTCAAGTTTGACCTGTGAATTTAGCGGAATGACTCCAAAGGTCGTAATAAGGGCGATGATCGCTTTTTTATCGTACAGGTTAGAGGCCTTTAACATCTCGAATGTCATCTCATAACTGCTTTGATTTTTTCTGTAGTTTCTCTTCGATGTCTGTGCTTCAAAGGCGCAGGAAACCGCCAAGATTTTACCAAAGATGGAGATGTTTTGATCCTGTAATTTGCCGGGATACCCCGATCCATCCTCTCTCTCGTGATGCTCCTGAACCCCTCTTGTCACCTCTTGCGAAAACGCTCTTCGCTTCAACTCTTCAGCCCCCTTTTGAGGGTGGTTGCGCATTTCAATGAGTTCTTCTCGCGTTAAAGGTTCTTTTTTCGCATACATTTCGGGAGGCAGGTGACGCATTCCTATCTCATGGATGAAGCCAGCCAGCCCTAACTCAACGAGACTCTTTGGGGGGATATTTAACCCTTGCCCTATCGCAATTGAGTAGTAAGTCGATTTTAGCGCGTGAACTCCGTGTGACTCCTTTTGTTCATAGGTGACATCTTGAGCAAGAAGGGAGTTGCATATTTTAGGATCTGCCTGAATATCTTGTAAAACATTTTGGACGAGTTCTCTGAAGATCTCTTTGGGGGGAAGGTTACTTAACTTAGCCTCGGGTGTATAATACTCGGAACAGAATTTTACGCAGAAGGCACGGTGCTTCTGATAGCGCGAGGCGAACGGCGAGCGTTTTTTGTCAAATTCTCGAATAAGGGAGGCTTCAAGAGCTCTTCCTGGAAATTCATTCTCCAGTGTTTCCTGTAAATTCATTCTATCTTTCCTTTTTATCAACGTCGGTAGGCTCTCGCTTCTTCACAAGATTTTTTAAGTGAAAAGGTTGTGCTTAATCATCCGCTGTCTCCTTTGGGAGAGATTCGCTCTCTTGTTCAGAATTCTCCTCTTTTTCGGAATCGTCCTCTTTTTGTGAATCTTCTTCTTGTTCGGGATTGTCCTCTTGTTCGGGATTGTCTTCCTCTTGTTCAGAATCTTCCTCATGTTCGGGATTGTCTTCCTCATCGGGAACAACGATACTTTGAAGTGCGAATGGCCCACCAGTCAACGTTTTGATGACAATAGGTTTTTCTATGGGGTTTCCCTCTGCATCTTGTAAAAATTGAAAGGCAACCTCGAGAGAGGTCGAGGAGAAGAGCTTAATGACTCTTCCCTCATGACCGGAGCGTAGTTTAACGCGAATCCCCATGGGAATTAAACCTAACGAGGTCAACAAAGCCTTTAAACATTTTTTATTAAACTGTGTGGAAGAGTTGAGAAGATCAATTGTCGTGTTGTAAGGGGTACGATTTGTTCGATAAAATCGTTCCGAAGTTCTCGCTTCGAGAG
>CAZATZ010000123.1:0-5776 GCA_964488175.1 uncultured Spirochaetales bacterium | reverse complement strand
GAGGATTTATTCATGAAAAAAGTTTTATTTTTAGTTAGCGCTGTGTTGTTGTTGGCGTTTGTCGGTTGTAAGCAGGCTGAGGCAAAGAGTGATCCTAAGCCTGAGTTCCTAACGGCATTTCCTACTACGTACCTTGGAACGTATACTTGTGGCGTTTATGGTTCGGGTGCGACGACTACGGTTTCTCAACCTAATGTACTTACGGTTGCTGCTGATTCGATTACGATTACTAGTCACCCTGATACGAGCTTAAAAACATTCAGCGGGGCATCGATAAATGGGACACACTCTATAGACGCTATTAAGGGGCGAGGTGGTGTTTTTTCTATATCGTTCTCTGGTACTGGTGATAAAGGTGTCTTTGCTGATGAAGGTCTCGCTTTCGGTAATCCTGCGACTGATACATTCTCACTTGACATGAGATTAAGTTCTCAGCTCGAAGGTGAGACTACGGAGATCGGACTAGGTTGCACAAAATAAACCAGTCATTTTATTTAATCATTTGGTTGTGATTTTTTAGCTAACGATTAGCCACCTATCCCACTCTTGGGAGGGTGGTTTTTTTTGGGCTTTTACGATTTAGGGCGAACTAACTCTTTTCAAGAGAGGGGGGAAGTTTTCGAGATCTCAGAAGTGAACCACTCCCTAAGATCGCCAAAACAGTGGCGACGATGGCGATGGTCTTCCAACCAAAATGGAGAAGAAGAAGACCCGAACTCCCCGAGCCGATAGCCTGTAAGATAAAGACGACTTGGTCGTGGAGTTTGGGCAACCGCTGATTGCCCCTGCTCACAGAGATTTGAGCGACCGAGGAGGTGCCAGCGAAGTAGAGGAAGTTCCAAGCGACCCCCACCAAAAAGAGAGTGAGGTGGTAGAGAAGAGGGCTATCGGCGATGAACGCGACCCCTCCTGCGATGAGGTAGAGAAGATACCCTAGGCGAGCGTAAGTGATCAGAGAGATCTTTTTAAAGAGAAAGGTGAGCGCCGAGGGGGAGTACATCGCGATGAGATGCCATACGATGACGGATTGTGCGATTTCCAACGGGTAGTTCTCTCTCTGTACGATTTGAATCGAGATGGGAACCATCATCAAAGACATCAACATAAATCCTAGACCCGAGGCGAGAATCGCTTGAAACGGGGTTAAAATCCCCTCTTTGTGAATTTTTTTCTCCTCGCTGTTCTCGTTGTTTACCTCTTCGCTTATCTTCTCTTCTGCCTCCTCTTGACTCTCTTTTTTTTCCGCCTTTGAGTTCTGCGATGAAAACCCACTCAGAAGAATGATCGGAAGAGAGAGAAGGGGGATAGCGAGCATACCGAGGAAGGAGCCGAGGTACTTGATCGAGAAGAGATCCGCCCCCAACCTGCCGATCTGGGGGCCAAAGAGACTAGAAAAAATGGGGAGAAACATCAGGAGCGAGAGAAGACGTCTCTTTCCCTCTGCGGTCGCACTCTCTTCTTGGATGATAAAGCGGATCCGTTGTGTCCCCGAATTGACACCCCCTAGCATAACTCCCGTTAGAAGAAGAAGCCAGATGTTATGAAACAGAACGGCGAGAGAGCCAGCACCGATAAACCCAAGGGAGTAGAGAAAGATAAGAATGAGGACTCTTTTTTGCCCGTAACGCTCTCGCACCTTGACGTAAAAAGAGACGTGGAGGACGGCTGAGAGAATGAAAAAGGTGTTGGGGAGAGTGGACATCCCCTTCATCCCAATCTGATTACCGACGAGTCCGCCGATCAGAACAAAAAAACCACCCATCGTCGCAAAGATGGCGAAGACGAGCAAGAGAGCTACGATCCTCTTTGAACTATCTCGCATAACTCTCCCCCTTTTTACTCGCTATAATTGGCATACTTTTTTAAAAGAGAGTAAAAAAGAGGGGGTGTTTACCCTTTGAAATACTCAAGTGCGGAGATAACATTCGATGAAAATTGCACGGAAATTCCAGTGAAATTCTACGGAAATTCTAGGAGAGAGGTGGAAAAACGCACCGAAGAGTTAGGACGAGAGAAACTCTTTGACCATCTTTGAGTGGGTGTAATCCTTGAACTCTGGGTGTAGATGAAAGGCGGTTCTAAAGTTCTTTCCCGCCCCCTCTTTGTCGCCTATCTTGAGAAGACAGCACCCCTTCAGGTAGTAGCTGAAGGAGTACGAATCGTTTAGACCGATCGCGTAGTTGAGAGCGGAGATAGCTCTTTTGGCGTACCCCAATTTTAAAAGAAGATTTCCCTCCTTGACCAAGAAGGTTAAGTAGTGTCTATCTCTCTCCTCTTTTTCACTCAAAAACTGGGAACAAACCTGAAGAGCTTGGCTCAATTTTTCCTCTCTCTCTAAGAGAAGAATCTGCTGATAGAGAATTTCTGGTTCGTTAGGAAGTAGTTGATTCGCCTCTAAGATATCTATCTTCGCCTTGTGGTATAACTCAAGAGAGAGGTAGGCGATTCCCCGAGCGAGAAGAATTTTTGCCTTAATCGGGTTCGTCCCAGGAAGTAAAAAGAGAGCTTGATCAAAATCAATGAGAGCGTCATTAACCCTGTTTTGACTCATTTTCGCCATCGCTCGACACGCATAAGAGAAGAATGAGGTCGGGTCGGCTTCGATGCAGTCGTCAATCTCTAGAAAGAAATTTTTCCAATTTTGGGTCTGGTAGTAGTGGTGGGCGAGGGCTAAGTGGTACTCTTCGTTGTTGGGATCGAGACGGAGGGCGGTGGTTAGATCTTTGAAAGCCTTCGTCGTATCTGAGATTTTTTTACAGATTCGATACCGTTCAAAATAGTAGAAAGCGTCGTTTCTGAAGAGGGATTTGTTCTCAACCAAGTAGTTATAAGCCCCCTCATTATCTCCCCTTTTCTGGAAAATTTTTGCCTTGAGGAAGTGTGCCTCTTCACTCTTTTGGTCGAGATAGAGTGCTTGATTCACGTGAAAGAGAGCGGAGTCGTACTCGCTAAAAGCGAGGTCTATCCGACTTAGATCGATATAGACACTACTATCTTGAAACTCTTTTTTGAGGAGTAGGAGAAGATCTTGACGAGCCTCTGTTAAGCGGTGATTTTTGATATAAATCTTGACTCGTTCACGCAAGGCGTGCAAGTTGGCGAAGGTGTGGTAGGTCTCGCTAAACATCTCAATCGCCGTGGTATCCTGTTCGCACTCTTGGGCTAAATACGCACACTGAAGTAATCTACTCTCAGAGGGGGCTTTCTGACAGATGGTGAGAAGAGGTTCTAACGCCTCCCCCTCTCTGTTTTGATCGAGCAAGAGATCGACCTTGGCGAGAAGAATGGGGAGATAATCGGGTGTGAGAGAGAGGAGGTGTGAGATTAAAGACTCGGATTTTTCAAAATCCTTTAGTTGGCGATAGCAGTTCGCCAAGAGGGTGATTAGTTCATAATCGGTGTCGAAGAGTCGATACGCAGGGGCGCAGATCCTTTCGCACTCCTCGTAGTTCTCAATCTCGTAATAGGTACGACAGAGGGCGGTCAAGATCTCGAGATCGTTGGGGTTCTGCAAGAGAGCCTCGTTACACAATTTTATCGTTTTTTTGTACTTATTTAGCGCTCGATAACAGAAGATCTCCTTCTGCCAGATCGTTAGTGAATTCTCTCCCGCTCTCTTCGCCTCTTTGAGAAAGAGAAGAGCGTCTTCATACGCCTCCTTTTTAAGGCAGATCTCCGCCGCACAGAGAGAGGCGTAGCCGATACTCTCCGCCTGCGAGAGCAGTGGCTCAACGATCGCCTGTGCCTCGATAAATCTTCGGCTTCCAGCGAGTAAGATAGCCTTTGAGAGGAGTAAAAACGGCTTTCTTCCGTCGATATGAATGGCACTCTCAACGTCTTGTATCGCTAGGTCAAAGTAGCCTAATTTCTCATAGATTTTACATCGTAGTAGGAGGAGGTAGACCGAGTTTGGTTTAATCGAGATAACCTCGTTGATATCGACCAAGGCGAGTTTGGGCTTACGAGTTCTGAGGTAGAACCTCGCTCGCTGGACATACCCTTCGTAGAGAAGTTCAAAATTATCTTCCCCGTACTCAAACATCTGCTCAATGACTTCAAAAGAGTGGCGAATATCGCCCATTTTTCGTAGTATTTTAAGAAGTTCAACGTAGTTAGATACCGCCGCTGGCTCCTCTTTGATCGCTCGCCAGAGCTGCTTCAACGAGTGTGAATCCGTTGAGTTAAGAGAATTATTTTCTTCGCCTGGTATGAACTTTATACTCACGACATCCTCATGAAACCGTTGGTGTTGAGAGAGGTTACCAATCTGACAATACCATTTATAATGATAAAAAAGCAATGAGAAAAGAGAGAGAATTGGATTTTTCGTCCACGACTATTTCTCATACCCCTCTAAATTGATCTCTAAAAAGGAGCCTTTTTTTTCAAAGAGTTATTTTCTTCTCTAGTATATCGTCAAAAAGAAGAAAGGTAAAACGAATTTTTTAGATACATGGTTCTAATCGAAGAAAAAACGGAGTAAGAATTGTAAAAGATGGTTTGAAAGGGTATCTTGAAGCGTAAATAAAAATATTGGCTACCTCTAAGGAGAGAACGTTGTGAAGTTAAAGATAGGAATTGCGGGGGCGAGTGGGTACGTAGCTCAAGAGTTAGTGCGAATTCTCACGAGACATCCGATGGTCGAAGAGATTAAACTCTTCTCCTCTTCACTGGCTGGCAAAGAGTATTCGGCGAGTTACCTTAACTACACGGGGGTGACAAAGGGTATTCTTACGGACATTATCACGGATAAAAAAACAGAGAATCTCTCCCTTCTCTGCCGAGATCTATCCGAGTTGAGCCAAGAGAGAGAGGGACTCGATCTCATCTTCTTCGCCTTACCCCACGGGGAGTCTCTCAAGTGGATCGATGAGGATCTCCTCTCTCGAGTAAAAGTGATCGATATGGGAGGTGGTTTCCGTTTTAAAGAGAGAGAGACCTACGAGAGGTGGTATCAGGAGAGCGGGGCGAAGGAAGAGCTACTCGCCGAGGCGGTCTACGGGTTGAGTGAGATACGTCGTGAGGAGATTCGTAACGCCCGACTCATTGCCAACCCTGGGTGCTACCCGACCTGTTCACTTCTCCCCCTCATTCCTCTCTTGTCAAAAAATAGGCTAAAAGTAGAGAGTTTAATCATCGATGGAAAATCGGGAGTGAGTGGGGCGGGGAGGAAGAGCGGGTTGAATACCCATTTTTGTGAGACTCACAACTCATTTAAAGCGTACGGCGTCGCTAACCACCGACACACCCCCGAGATCGAGCAAGCGGTGAGTCAGACCGTTGACAGAGAGGTGCGACTAAACTTCACCCCCCACTTAGTTCCGATGGAGAGGGGGATCTTGATCACCACCTACGTCGATGTCGTCGAGGGGGTGACAGAGAGCGAGTTAAAAGAGACCCTCACCGCTTACTACGCCGAGGAACCATTTGTGCAACTTCTCTGGCACTCAGAAAACTCACCTTGGCCGGAGACTCGTTGGGTCTTGGGGAGCAATCAGTGCCATATCAATCTACGCCTCGACCCGAGAACAGGTCGCCTTATTCTTGTGAGTGCTATCGACAACCTCGTCAAAGGGGCGGCGGGGCAGGGGGTTCAAAATATGAATCTTCTCTTCGGCATCGAAGAGAGTCTAGGACTATCTCAAATCCCCCTCTTTCCCTAGGGTATCTCTAAAAACCTCTTAGAAGAGGGGGAGAAAGAGAGAGTTTCTGAGAGAAATAGTACCAAAATGAAGGAAGAGTTTATGGAGTTAAAATGGAGTTAAAAGAGCTAGGA
>CAZATZ010000122.1:0-5811 GCA_964488175.1 uncultured Spirochaetales bacterium | reverse complement strand
AAAAAAAAGGTTCTTAGAGTCACCTCTAAAAACCTTTCGTTCTTCTTCGCACGTTCTTCTTGGCAAATTTTCCGATGCTTACTTCTGAGTTAAGATCGACTCACATCAACTGGGGGAATCGAGTAACGGGTCAACGACTGAGCTTCTATCTTCGGGGAAGTTGGGTCGATTAACGATCTCCGAGTAGTTCTCGAGTAGAAATCTCTCAGCGCTATCAGCCGTCGAGTTATCCCCCACTCTGCGGTAGAGTTGCCAAGCACGAAAGAGAGAGGTTGCGGCTAATTCTGGTTGCCCAGGAAACCGTTTAGCGACGCTATAATAACTATCTGCCGCACTCTTATAATCCTCATTCGCCTCGTACGCTTCGGATAGTTTAAACATCACGTCGCTAATTTTTTGATCTTCTAACGGCTCACGCGACTTGAGGGTCAACCACGTCTGAATCGCTTCGTCGTAGAACCCCTCCTCTTGGTAGTAATCTCCGATTAGAAAGAGAATCGTATTTTTATCTTTTTTCGAGACACTCGGCTTGTTGTAGTACCCTTTGAGAACCTCAAAATCTTCATTTCTCTGGAGATTGTACTCTTCATAGTACGTCAGAAGAAAGGGAAGATACGCCTCTGAGGGAGGGTTTTTCAAGACCTTAGAATAGAGTGCCGTGAGTCGAGGATCCCCCTTCTCTACCGCAGAAAAAGTCTCAAGGAGAACGTCACTGGCAGCCGCAAGAGCTGCGGGTTCTGAACTCTCCTCGATATAGGGGAGGAGTATATCGCCCGCCGATTTGATCTCGCCCATCTGAATGAGAGATCTCACCGAACCGATGAGAGCCTTTTCGTGGTTCACGTTGTTGGGGTAATCGATACGGTTGAGAGTGTACCAGCGATACGCATCCTCGTAATCTTTGTTCGCGTATCGATACTCTCCCATGCGAAAATAGGCCTCGCTCGGCAGAGAACTCTCGGGATCTATCGTGCTGATCTCTGTGACGGTGGCGATCCCAGCCTCTGGACGATTTAAAATAAATTCCACTAATCCCTTGTAGTAGAGGGTCTCAATGCGTGTTCCGTCCGAGAGAGGGTACTCAAGAGCACTCCCAAGATTGGCTAAGGCGGCTTGGTGTCTCTCCTCTCCGTAGAGAATGACCCCCTTCTGAAAATAGGCCTCGCCGACTCTCTCGGAGTCTGAGTGGTTGACAATAAGCGATTCAAATCGTCTTAAGGCTCTCTCTGAATCACCGAGTGCCTTCGTCGACCACGCCTCCCAAAAAAGAGCCTCCGCCTTACTCTCTTCGTTGACTAACTTGGTCTCTGCCTGCTGGAAGTAGAGAACCGCATCTCGGTACTTCTTCTGACTTAACAGAACAGTTCCCATGTAGAGCTGGGCTTGCCCAGCGAATTCCGTTCCAGGAAAGAGAGCTAAGACACGGGAGAAGTATCGATTCGCATCAACGTGATTCTCTACGTTTAAGTAGTTACTTCCCACCGCCAAGAGAGATTTGGCGTAGAAGGGTGAACTCTCATCGGCTCGTGAGAGAAGCGTCTCAAAATACTCTGTTGAACGTGAAAACTCTTTTCTCTGCGAGTAAATATACCCGATTCGGTAGAGAGATTCAAAGAGAATTTTTTCATCTGCCTGCTTAACAGCGACGGCCTCTTGGTAGTACTGTAACGACTTGGTCGTCTCGTCCTGCTCTCCGTAGAAATCCGCTAATAGAAAGAGGTAGTACGCCTGTTCTGGCTTTCCTGCGTAGTATCGACTCGCCGTTAAAACCAGAGATTCCCACGTGCGAACATCTCCCTTTTCTCGGTAGTAGCGGATTAGATCAACGGCGATGGTCTCACTAAAGGGAGAGTCGGGGTACTTGGTAAAGAGTGTCACAAAGTACTGGTAGGAGAAGTCGATATCGCTCTGATAAAAATACCGACCCGCTTGATAGAGTGCTTTGGCGGAGATCTCATCAGAGGGGCCTTTTGAAGCCAGAGCTAAAAATCGTTGAACGCCTTGGCTATCGCTGATCTTCGTAGAAATCGTCTCCAAGTTAAAGGCTATCTGCTGTCTTTTCTCGGGGGTATCGGCCTCTTTTAAAGCGATCTCTAAAAAGGGAGCGGCCTCTGCGTAACGTTCGCTCGCCACGTAGTAGTTCGCCAAAATCACGGTCGCATCATCGGCGTGAACGGAGTCTGGAAAGTCGCGGAGTAGATCTTTTAGGTATTTTTCAGAGGTCGGATACTCCTTCAAGTACCACGCAGAAACCCCCGCATAAAAGAGGATATTATCTCCTAGTGGTGTCTCTGGGTAGTACCCCAAGTACGAACTAAAGAGTTCGAAGGCACGGGAGTAATCTTTCTCTTTAAAGGCGATCTCAGCCAGATAGTATTGGATTTTTTCACTATATTGAGAGGTAGGAAACTCTAACAAGAGAGAGGAGTAATTCCCTTGGGCTTCAGCGAAGTCGCCCCTTTCTAGCTGGAGAGAGGCGAGGTAGTAGAGAGTTCTCGCACGCATAGCGTCGTCGGCTTTATACTCTAACGACTTCTTGTAATTGGCAATCGCTTGGTCAAAAATTTCAGCGACCTGATAACTCATACCCAAGTAGTAGTAGGACATTCCTAAGACTTTGTCATCGGTCGCAAACGCAACGGCACTGGCAAAGGCACTGCGTGACTTACCGTACTCGGCCTGTTGGTAGTAACTAACACCCAGCCAGAAATAGAGGTTATTCTTTTTCGCAAAAGAGCTGTCTTCTACAATAATAGACTCGAACTCTTTTTGAGCCTCTTTGTTCTGCTTGGCGTAGAGATAAGATTGTGCCAGATGCATCTTGGCGGGAAGGTAGTCGCTTAGTGCCTCATTACTCAACGCTTCATTATAAAACCCGATGGCACTTTCAAAATCATTGGCGTAAAACGCCTCATCCGCTTTCTGGAGAGAGTCGTTTTGTCCCAAGAGAGGGAGAGAGAGCAGGGAGAGAAAGAGAGTCGAGGAGACGATACATCTTTTCATTTGGTGCGGAAGATACTTTAGATACTTCATGCCAATTCTCTCACTGTTCTGTTCCGTATTTATCCGACGGGATAAACTAGGCTAAGGGGCACCTTCAAACATTTCTAACTCGTTATTTTCTAAAATCGACGTTTTAGAGGTACCCGAAGGTCTAGAGCGAGGGAAAGATCCGTTATCCTCAACTCCTTAATTGTTCAAAAAGAGAACATCGACCAAAAATCGATACTTCTGGGAGATCTCGTTAAAGATATCGTTTTGGTTATCGGCATTAGGAATTGATATGATTAGACACTTTTTTAAAAGGTGTCCAACAAGTTAGAGGTACCGCTCAAGCAAGATCTTTTAAAACCTCTTGTAGGGGGGTAGCTGGCTCTGCCAAAAACTTAAGAGAATCGAGGTCGCACTCGCAACATTCAGAGAGAGAAAATCCTCGACAAGAGGGATCGAGACGACCCGATTCTCCTCTTTTAACTGAGAAAAGATCGCAGGAGTGACACCCAACTCCTCAGAGCCGATCACACAGCACCCCTCAGGGGGAAAATCAAATTCATAGAGAGAGGTTCCTCCCAGCTCGAGGGCAAAAAGAGTCTTCTCTCGCTGGCACACGCTCTCAAAATCGATTCGTTCGATACGCAGGGTCTCTTGCGTCTCTGGAGTCTGCCTGCTACTACGCTGAACACGTGGATGCGAGGGAGAGGTCGTGTCGGGGCTTAGGTAGAGATTTGACACCCCGAAAGAGACCGCAGAGCGAATAATCGATCCTAGATTGAAGGGAGATCGGATGTCATCTAAATAGAGAGAGATGGGGTGTAACTTCTTAGGATCAATTCTTCTGCGACTGTTGGCTAAGAGATCCCACTCCGAGAAGGGAATCCCCAGTCGCTCTCGCATCGTGTGGTAGAGGGACTCGAGAGGGTGTCGATTCTTTTCGACGACGTACTCCCTAATGATCCTCTCTCTCTCCTGCCACGTCAGAGCGAGAGAGTCTCTCCAGAAGGTCTCTTTCTCGATGAGAGAGAGAAGAGCCTCCAAATACGCCTCGACTCCCTCGGGGGGCGGATTGTTTCGCAGATCATCTTCTTGCGCATCTTCTCGATCATCTGGTCGATCGTCTGATCGATCGTCTGATCGATCGTCGGCTCGCTGGATATCTCGGAGTAAGAAACACTCTTTTCGAAGTCGTGTTTTTGTCGGTAACGTCATTAATTTTCGGACTGTTATCACCCAAAACCCCTTTTTATCTCTAACGGTTCTTCTCTGAAATCGACTTTTAAGAGGTCTCTCAAAAAAAGTCTTTCCCCTTTTTTTATGGTTCTAATCATTCCATATCGATAGCGGTGATACCCCTAAAGAGTCTTTTTGAAAATCCGTCTCAGAGAGTGACTCAAACCTCTTAGGAGAAGAAATCCTCTCTTCTGGTTATCTTGCCAGTAGCATGATTCGTCTCTTGGAGATTTTTAGAGGTACTCTTGTTTTTTCCCCTTACGTTCTTACAATAAATATTATTATGGGAAAAAAGCAGAAAAAAACCGACCCCTCTCTCTTGGCTAGAAACAAGAAGGCGTACTTTAACTACAATATTCTGGAAAAACTAGAGGTTGGAATCTGCCTCAAAGGAACCGAAGTCAAATCGCTGCGATCCAAAAACTTCTCTTTTACCGACTCGTTTATTGAGATATTCCGAGAGGAACTCTGGCTGAAGAAGTTCTATATCGCGCCTTACGAGAGGGAGAGTCTCTACAATCACAGGGGAGAGCGTGAGAGAAAACTCCTCGCTCACCGCCGTGAAATTGAGAAATGGCACCGAAAAGTAAAAGAGAAGGGGGTCACCGTTATCCCCCTCAAAATCTACCTGAAAGGCCCGCTTATCAAGCTCCAGATCGGTCTCTGTCGTGGAAAACGAGAGTTTGATAAACGGGAATCGATCAAGGTTAAAGATCTAAGACGAGAGAACGACCGACTGCGAAAATCCTTTTCATGACCTCTGAGAAAAAACAGAAGAAACACAAACCCATTCTTGACTCGCTGTACGAAGAGGCGAAAAGAATTCCTCTCACAAAAGAGAGTCGGATTCTTATCATGAGTGACTTTCACTTGGGGGCGGGACGAGAGCGCGATGATTTTTTAAGAAACGGAGAGCTAGTCTTATCCGTCTTAGAGAAATACTACCTCGCCAATCAATTTACCTTGGTTCTCAACGGAGACGTCGAAGAGCTTCAACGGGTGTCTTACAAGAAAATCCGCGACGCATGGCCTCGGTTATACGACGTATTTGACGCCTTTAACGAGAGAGACGCTTTCTATAAACTCGTTGGTAATCACGACTGTTTTCTCAGAGATGATAACGAGCTATCAAGGGATGATTTAAATCAAAATTTATTCGACGCTCTTCTCTTGGAGTGGGAGCAAAAAGAGATTTTTATCCTCCACGGTCACCAAGTCAGCCAACACAACGGTTTACGCAGTAAGCTCAACGATTTCTCTCTGAGGTATATCGCCCACCCTCTTCGAATCAAGAATTTTAATCGGAAAAACTTAGTCCTCAATCCCCTCAAAATAGAGAAAATTCTATTCAGTTACGCCGCTCTCCGTTCTCTGCCGATCATCATTGGTCACACGCATAGAACCCTCTTTCAGGGAAGTCGCCTCCTCGATCACCTCCTCGTTCACTTTGATGAGGCGATTCGCACCTATGTCAAAAGCGACGAAAAAGGGAGAGAGAAACAGGAAGAGACGCTCGAAGGTCTCCACCAGCAGTTAGAGATATACGGGGATGAATCGTTGAGGGAGTTGAATATCACAGGGAGA